>JAHKZS010000012.1 GCA_020626545.1 bacterium | reverse complement strand
GGGGATAATTGTATTATAGGCGCTGGTAGCGTTGTTTCAAGAGATATACCCGCAAACTCTGTTGCTGCTGGTAATCCTGCTAAGGTGATTTGTTCAATTGAAGAGTTTAGAGAAAAGCATGCTAAGCTTCTTTCTGAAAAGCCTGTATTTGAAAAACCGTGGAACGAGTGGCCAACGGCAACAATGGAAGAAAAGCTTGAAATGAGAGAAAAGTTAAAAGATACATTTGGTTATGTAAAATGAAAATAAGTATAATAGTCCCTGTCTATAATGTTGAAAATGTTTTGCGTTATTGCGTAGACAGTATATTGAATCAGACTTTTAGAGATTTTGAGTTGATTCTTATTGATGATGGTTCAACTGATAAAAGCGGAGAAATCTGTGATAAATACGCATTAAATAATAGCAATATTGTTGTTGAACATATTGAGAATCAAGGAGTTTCAAAAGCACGTAACACTGGGATCGAGTTGGCAAAAGGCGAGTATATCTGTTTTATTGATAGTGATGATTATGTTGATAAAGAATTCATAAAAGAGATGGCTAGCAAAGCTGAAGAAGGATTCGATTTTGTTATAACTGCATATCATTGGACAAAAGATTATAATAATAGTACGATTAAGAATGTAATATACAAAGATGATGAGATTTATTCTGTTGTGGATAAAAACAATTTAATGGAGCTAAGCAATCTTGTGCTTCTTTCTCAACCTTGGAATAAGATGTTTAAAAGAGATATTCTCATAGATAATAGTATTCGTATGCCTGAAGATATATCGCTTGGTGAAGACACTGTTTTTGTATATAGATATTTGAGTTGTATAATTAACGATAGTTTTTGTGTGATCAATAAACCCTTGTACTTCTATTTTTCAAATAACGCTAACTCTTTGTTGAATAAGTATAGAGAAGATTTGTTTGATACAAATGTTAGTTTAAACAAGTATTTATCAAAGGAAGTAAAAAAATGGAATCTTTCGGATTACAATAATCAATTATTTTTCAATTCTTGTTATTATAGAATGGAAAACGTTTTATTCAATACATTTAGAAAAGAAAATAATTTATCTAATAAAGAGAGAATTAATTATAATAGTGAAGTAATAAAATCATATGAGTTTCAATATTGGGTGAAAAAGAGTTCAATCAACATTAATCCGATTTTTAAAATAGCATATAGGATAAAAAGTTTTTATCCTATATATTTATTACAAAAGCTTAAAAGGGTGAATTAATTGATACATGATAAAAAGGATTTAGCTGAGTATATTTTGTTCGATAATTCCTTTGCGAAAGATAAGAGCAGACAAAAATACATGAAGCGTGTTCATGACACGGAGTATTTTATTTCTAAATATTTAGTTTATCTTAGAAAACAAGAATATTATATTAATACTGCTGGATTAAACGCTTTCAAGAAACTACTTGCTCTATATTATGAGAGAAAAAAACACAATTTAGGAAATGAACTTGGTTTTTATATAGGACCAAATTGTTTTAAAAAGGGATTGACTATATATCATCATGGTACAGTAATAGTAAATCCGGCTGCCAAAATCGGGACAAACTGTAAACTACATGGTAATAATTGTATTGGTAACAATGGTACTGAAGATAATAACCCTGTGATTGGTGATAATGTTGATATTGGTTTTGGAGCGGTAATTATTGGTGATGTAACAATTGCTGATAACATTAAAATTGGTGCAAACGCTGTAGTAAACAAATCATTTCTTGAACCAGGAATAACTATTGCGGGTGTTCCGGCTAAGAAGGTAAAATAGATAGGAAGTAATCAAATGGCTAAAAGTCAGCTTAGAATAGGAGCGGTATTGTCATATATTAATATGGCTATAGGTACACTTATACCTATGTTTTACACTCCTGTTATGCTTGAACTACTGGGACAAAGTGAATATGGACTTTTTAAGCTGTCGAGCAGTATCACCAGTTATCTGGCGCTCATTTCGTTTGGTATCGGTTCCGCAGTGGTACGTTATCTTACCAAGTATAGAACCGAAGGCGATAAAGACGGAGAAGAAGGAATCTTTGGCTTATTTAATGTGATTTTTGCTGTTATTTCTGTTATCACAATTATTGCTGGAGTAATAATTGTTTTCTTTTTGGAGCCAATTTACGGAAATGCAATAAACAATCCGGAGCAAATGACTGAGATGAGAATTCTCGTTCTTATATTAAGCTGTACTACTGCGCTGACTTTCTTGTGCACACCATACAACGCTGTAGTAACCAGTCATGAGCGTTTTGTGTTCTTGCAGCTTATTAATATTATAACGACGGTTTTAGTTCCGATTGTTAATATCATCGTTCTTTATATGGGTTTTAAGTCCATAGGACTTGTTGTATCGTCTTTGGCATTAAATATTATTGTTCAGATCTTATATATTACATATGTTAGACTAAGCATAAAACTGAAGCCAAATTATAAGAAAATGCCTAAATATCTGATTAAAGAAATACTCGTGTTCTCACTTTGGATATTTGTAGCAAATGTTGTAAATCAACTTTATAATTCAACCGACACATTAATTATCGGTGCTGTCCCTGCGTTAGCAACTGTGGGAGTTGCAGTATATAATATCGGTGTTACTTTTAATACAATGGTACACAGTTTCTCTGTTGGAATACTTAGTGTACTTACACCTAAGGTTAATGGGATGGTATTCAGCGGAAAAAACAATAGCGAACTGACGGATCTTATGATCAGAGTAGGACGTTTGCAGTGTTATATAGTTTCTTTGGTTGTAACAGGATTTATCGCTTTCGGCAGGCAGTTTATAACCCTTTGGGTCGGACCGGAAAATCTTGAGGCATACTGGGTGGCGCTCGTGACGATGATTCCCGCCTGCATTCCTTTGGTGCAGAACGTTGCCTTAAATGTAATTG
>JAHKZS010000124.1 GCA_020626545.1 bacterium | reverse complement strand
GTTACTTACCTCAACATAGCAGGGGATTGGGATGGCGGTGAGAATTAAAAAACTATGTTTGAGAAGCCGAGTCAAAAAAGAACTTTTTCTACAGTCAGAGACCGGCTCAATAAACTGAGCCGGTCTTAGTTGTAGGTAATGTAGTTAGCTATTCTCGAAATGTGACATTAGTTATATTTCAATAATGAATTACAGGTATAATATATAAAACGCGCCGCTGAACACGGATAATAGAATTGAAGTAATTATCTTAAATCTTTTCGATACTTTAGCCCTTCTCATTACAAAAAAGTATATTAAACAGAAAAATCCGAAAGTGATAAATGCACATAATATCATAAATATTATGTCCGTAATAGTAAATCCGGTGTTAAGGACAAAGTATAAGCTTTCGTGAATATCAATAGAGAACAATTTGGTTTTATTCATATTATATTCATAATAATAAAAAAACAAACTGATACATAAGAAAACTAAACCTTTTAACATCTCAACACAAAAGCCAAACCCGGTATATAAACCTACCATAGCAAAAAATACTCTTGCAATTTAAATCGTTTTTTGAAAAAGCTTTAGCTATAAATAAAACTACCGAGCCTAATATTAAATGCCACAATACTATTATCAGCCACGACATAGGGAGAAATAGAACTTCAAGATAGTCATTTAAAAAATTATCATGTATCAATAAAACCACCTGCTTTATGTACAAAGTTTTAATATGAATTTGTGGGATTTTACCTTGATAAACAATATGAGCAGCTCATTATCCGAGCTGCTCTAAATTTTTACTTGTTATTTTTAATTAATTCTTCGATTAATTTATTTTCTTTAGCGTGTTTACCGTGATCGCCGGGAGTTCTGAGAGTTATGCCGTAAGTTCTCGCCTGTTTAGCGTAATCCTTAATAAGATGCTTTTTAATAATTTTTTTCTTGCTAAAGGTTTCGTACTTTTCAACGATAAGCTGTTTGATACCCTTGGCGTCCATAGCTCTCGCTCCTGTAGCGGAAATACATACGAAGTATTTACCCTTGTCGGTAGTTACCGTAGCGTAAGCTCTGTAGGTGCTGTCGGTTTCGTGATAAACGTCTAGGTCGTCCACCGAGGTTGATTTACCCTCGTAAAACTCGTTGAGCTCGTTTACTTGATTATTAAAGGTGAAGATGTATTTCTTAGCTTCGGGAAGGAATAAATCATTCAAACCTTCGCCTGAGTTATCGAGCGACTTTACTGTATCGTAAAAAAGCTTTTCGATATTCGAGCTGTTATTTCCGTAAGATACCGCTAAAGAAACTATTATCGCGAGTACAACGCATACAGCAATTATCGCGGTAAGTACCTTATTCATACTTAATCATTTCCTCTCAAATTAGAAATTCGCTTTATATATTATATAACTTAGTAAAAATTTGTCAATACCTTATTTCCTGAGGAGTAATCCCTGAGCCAAGTCCTCTTTAGCCTGAGCTTTTACCTTAAAGTGCTGTTTTTTACCTGTAGCGGTTCTCGGAACATCGTCCACAAGTCTGAAATATCTCGGTACCTGGTATTTAGATAGGTTAGGGGAGTTCTTACAGTAATCTAAAATCTCAGCCACAGTAACGTCCTTATCCTCGGGAATAATATAAGCGACTACCGCTTCACCTCGTGTTTTATCGGGAACCGAGGTTACTATACATTCCTTAACCTTGTCGAACATATTTATAGCTTCTTCAATACGGGCGGGGTAGATATTTTCGCCCTTACTGATAATCATATCGTCCTTGCGTCCCGCAACGGTTACGAAATTGTTTTTGTCCCAGGTTCCGATATCGCCTGTGTACATCCAGCCCTTGTAGAACTTCTCTTTAGTTACTTTCTCGTTATTTACATAACAGTAGGTGGTTTTCGCGGGGCATTTTATAATAATCTCGCCCTCAGCCGTGTTGTCGGTTTCTACTAACTCGTCGGGCTCGGCTTTTCTGTCCTCGTAAACCTTAACTACCCTCACGTCGTCATCAGTACAGGAGCGTCCTGCGGTACCCGACATCT
>JAHKZS010000123.1 GCA_020626545.1 bacterium | reverse complement strand
GGCGCGGCCGCTTTCGTATAGTTATCGCTCGTGCGCGCGCAGCGTGCTACTGAGCGAACAATATAAATATTTTTTCTCTATAGGAGTTAGGCAAGATTATATTGTCCTTAACAAAGTTTTGTTTAAATTTTTATACAAGGTTTGAGTAATTTCCTATAGAGCAAAAAAGAAATGATTGACATTTCTTTAGTGTAGTAATATAATAAAACTGTTCACAGAGTAGAAATTTACGCGTGAAGTGCTTTTCGAACGGGGAGTTGTCGGAAAGACGAAAGTTTTTAACTGCGGTGTAAGTTTCGCATCCCACTGTTACATTAGAAGTAAGGCGGGCAGCTGTGCTGTCCGCTTTTTCCTTTGTAACATCTTTTACAAGGAGAGAAAATGAAAAGCAAATTTTATAATTCTGTAAAAGAATTAACTAACGTGTACGGATTAGTCGCCTTAGCTATGTTGCTCGCGATAAGGGTAGTTGTCGGAATCTTCGCCAATTCGACTATGGCGTTGTTCGGAAATATGCTTAAAATCAGCATAAACTTTCTGCCGATAGCTATAGCGGCGGCAGTTTTCGGACCTATCGGCGCGGCTTTGGTCGGAGGCTTGGGCGATATACTCTCGTTCTTTATAAATCCCGCGAGCGGCGGAGCTTATTTTCCGGGATTTACGCTTAACGGAATATTAACGGGCTTAATTCTCGGTATATTTCTTTATAAGAATAATGTTAATATAAAAACCGTATTGATTTCCTGGACGATAAACGCTGTTTTGATTGAGGTTCTGCTGTCGGGATATTGGTTGTACTTTATCTATGGAATGGGCAGCGGTACAAGCTTCGAGGTCTATTTGTGGACAAGATTAATCAGCGAGGCGATTAAGTTTATACCATCGGTACTGCTGATACTGGCGCTGGGAAAAGCCACGGGAAAGATTATAAAAAAAGTATAATGGATAATGAATAATGAATGTCGGGAAGATAGTTCTGATAAAGGATAGAACTATCTTCCCGACAATATTTTTATGCAAGTTTTGCTTGCGGAGCATATATCTTCGATAATAGTAAACTATGAAATACGGTCGGATGACAGAGGTAGTTTTAATAACTATTCTGTCTGCCGACCGAAATTTTCCATTTTCAATTTATCTACACGGTTTATCTAAATCCAAATACGCGAGGTCGTGGGATATAACCTGTTCTTCTTTAGGCGGGGGAGTCATATAATCCTCGCCGAACGCTATCGAGAGGTACTCTTTATATCCCGCCATAGCCTTGAACTTTTCGCCCTCGAACTCGATTTCGGCAGTAGACTCAAAAAGCTGTTTCGGGTACTCGTTTCTCATAATCCTCGGGCCCGCGCATAGCTCGCATATGTACTCGCAGTCCTCGAGCTTATACTTGGTCATACGCTTTTCGGCGAATTTCCAAATCTTCTTTCGGATATTGTAGCTCCTGAAAATTCCGAGTAGAATTTTACTTCCGAGCGTCATAATTCCGCCGTGCTTTTCGGGGATAGTCTGCGCCCTGAAAAGCGAGTAAATTATACACCAGAAAAACTGAAAGCATTTTTTAACTTTACCCGACGGCCTGGCGTCTATGGGGAAGATGTCGAAAGCTACGCCGTGGGGAATATGTAAATCTTTCTGATAATTTTTTACAAGCGTCGCGCTTGTGTCGACCAAGGTCGCGAAGCTGTTTCTCGTAAATGTTTCGTCGGTTTCGTTGAGCAGTACGAACCGCCCGCTGTTTTCCTCGGAGTTTAAATACTCCTTAATAAACCGCTCGTAATCGTCCCTCGGCATGAACACATCCGCGTCATCGTCCCACGGGATAAACTTTCCGTACCGCAACGAGCCTATAAGACATCCGCCGCATACGAAGTATGTGATATTGTTTTTGTCGCAGAAATCGCGGAAATGTTTAAGTATATCGAGTTCCTTAAGCTGAAGCGCGCGAAGTTCAGCCTCGCTTAAGTTAATAATCTCAGCCATAGCTTATTCCTTTTTCTTCTGACTTTTTTTCCAAAACGGTATTTCGAGTATTCCGACTATAGTTCCCACGCCGTACGCTATATGCATAAGCGGGAATAGGAGCGGAAGCAGGAAGTAGTGGATGTGTATATCTCTCATCGTAAAACAGCTAACTGTGTTTACGAAGTCGAACATCGAGTATAAAAGAAGCAGTATCTCGAGTAATAGCGGATAACCTATACACGCTATAATCGAGCAAAGTATCAGCGCGCCTACGAATAAGAACGGCACAAAGTGGTAATACGAAAGGCACTTAGGCGACTCCGATAGCGTAAGTCCTATCCATTTACCGTTGCCGTATTTCTGCTTAATCATACCCTTTAAATTGTTTCTCGTGTGCTGATACGAGATAATCTCGGGATTAAAGCAGATTTTAAAACCGGCTTTCTGGATTCTGTAGTGGATTTCGTTATCTTCGGTACGAGTGAGCTTTTCGTTAAATAATCCTACCTTATCGAAAACCTCTCTCTTATAAGCTCCGTGGAACAGAGAGTTTACGTAGGTTTTACCTTGCTGGCGTCTGTATGGAGCGATAGAGCTTCCGAACATCGAGGTCTCGACTAAGAGCAGAGTTTCTTTCCACGGCGTCGGTTCGTCGATAATATTCGGTCTGAATCCGCCGCAAATATACTCTCCGCCTTTTAAGGTTTCGACGTTCTTCTCGATAAAGTCGCTCGGGATAGAAGCGTGGGCGTCTATCCTTACTACAGCGTCGCCTTTGTAGTGGTTAAGTACAACGTTCCAACCGCACGGCTGAGTTTTCTTAGGATTAGAAAGCACGCTTACGTCGTAGAAATCCGCTATGTTATTCTTCTTAAATGTTTCCATAATTTTTTTCGTGTTATCGGTAGAACAGCTGTCTACAAGGATAACCTCAATTTTTTTATGGTCGTAGGATTGAGCGCATATATCTTTAAGAAGCGAGCCTATTGAGTTTTTTTCGTTATAAGCTATCACGCCTATAGTTATTATCATACTAATTGCCATAGCCTTTCCGCCCACAAATAGATATTAAACCTTACGCTTATACCGTGGGCGGATAAGGCGTAAATGGCAATTAAGCCATCAGCTCTGCATGGGTTTTATTTCCCAAAACAGCTATGCATGGGTATTGTTACCGAAATCAAAGATTTCGACAACACCTCAAAGTTTTGGATAAAACCTCAGCTCGTTGTCCCGTAGGGACAAACTGAGCGGGCAATACAGATTTAAATTAGTGTGAACTTTCACACTAATTTACCTTCTTTATATAGGATTATAAGCCATTTGGACGACTGCGCGAACGACGTAGTCATATACGGAACTACGTATAGCGACGGTATTATAAAGAAACATAAAGCTAACCAGAATACAAAGCTTAAAAAAAGCTTTCTAAGGCTCTTTTTATGTACCTTTAAAATAGCTTTCGACGCCTTGAATACATCGGTCGTATCGCCGTCGTTATCAATATACAGAAAATCCGTTAAATAATACTTAGACGAGTTGATTATCGCGAACGCTATACCGATAGAGATGAGAACGATTTTGATTATAAAAACAACTTCGTTCGCCGTAACAGTCGGCATAAGCTCTATTGAAAATAGATAAGTAATCAGACTGAAGATGAAATAGGGGATAAGTCCGATTAATATGTTCAGTATTATTCTAACCGCGATTAAGAGATTAAACTGGAGTGTGTTTAAATATTTATTTCCTTTAAAGAAATAAAATATATCCGAGAAATCAGTTTTTCTACCGTTGGTTGTTTCGTAACAAATCTTAAAAAATCCGTTTTTAAACGGTGAAAGTAGTATAACTATCAGAACCGATATACATACTATGGACGTCAAAATTCCGTCGCAACCGCGCTTTAGTAAACCGTCCTCAGTCCATATATTGAACAGAGAACCCGCGGCGAGCGTGAACACATAGGCGGTAACTAAAGCTCCGCATATTACGAAAAATCCCGAAATTACCGCTGTCCAGTTACCGTTTAAAGCCTCTTTGGCTTGGGAGCGGATTTGTTTTTCTATGTTCATAAAATCACCAGTCAGTTTCAGTGTAAAGTTTATAAATCGCCTGTAGACAGATTTGGGCGTGTTTAAAGAAGTTTTCCTCGTCGATACTTTCGTCGGCGTTATGCATATTTACGTTATCGTTCGGGAAAGCCGGTCCGAAAGCTACGCCCTTACCGCCGAGCGTTCTCGCGTAAGTACCTCCGCCCGTCGAGTAAAGCTCAGGCTTTTCACCGATAATATCCTCGTAAGCTTTGGAGAGAAGCTTAATAGTACCGCTGTCTTTAGAGAGGTAGAGCGGTTCTAAATGGTGGATAACTTCTGTACTTAAATTATATTTTTCGGCTTCGGTTTTAACCTTATTAAACACCTTTTCGCCGTCTTCGGTTACGGGATAGCGTATGTCGATCGTGATGTACGAATCATTTTCGTTGATTCGTACTGTTGAAAAACAGCAGGTCAACTCTCCCGAGGGCTCGTCGCTGAGTTTAATTCCGAGCGAAGTTCCGTCGGTTTCGGTATTAATTCTATCGTAAGCGAATTCTACTAGATTTCCTACTGATACATTATTATTCTTTAAAAGCATAATAAGTTCAGCGGCGGCATTTTCGCCGTCGAAGCATTGGCACGCGTGAGCGGCTTTTCCCGTAACGCTGAGTTCTTTTATTTCTTTATTGGAATAATAAACAGCTTTAGCTGAGTCGGGTACAGCGTTAACCGCCGATCCGGCGCTAAATTCCTTTATATCGCTTTTATTTTCTTTAGAAGAAATTTTAATTTGAAGTATGCCTTTTTCGGCGAAACAGATTCCGTAGTCGCTGTCGGGAGTAAAGCTGAAATCGGGGATAGGCTCGTAGGAAAAGTACGTCTCCATATCGGTCATACCGACTTCCTCGTCCGTGCCGTAAATGCAGCGAACTGTATTGGCGCCTTTTACGTTATTGTCCTTGAGCGCTTTAAGGCAGTATAGGTCGATAATCGAAGCGCCCTTGTCGTCGTCGATACCTCTGCCGTAAAGTCTGCCGTTTTTGCGTGTCAGGGTAAAGGGTTCAACGCTCCAGTTAGCGCCCGCGGGAACTACGTCGAGGTGAGATAATACCCCGCATAATTTACCGCCGTTTCCGAGTTCAATATGCCCGGCTTTATCCTCGTAGGTTTTATGAGCGAGTCCGAAATCCTCAGCGCGCTTCATCATAAACTCCAAGGCTTTCCGGCAGTTTTCACTGCCCTCAGCCGAGACGGATTTAATCTCAATCAGCTTTTTTAAATCCGAAAGAATATCATCTTTATACTCTAAAATCTTTTCTCCGAAATTCATTTTTACGCCTCTTTTTCTTAAATAAAATTATAAGGCAAATATACATAAAATATAGTATAACACATATTGTCGTGATTATAATTCCTATTCGGAAACCGCGGACATTGTATTTGAATACAATATCGCTCTCTTTTCCGCCCTCGATATATACCGACATAAATCCGAAATCTGAGCGTACTATATCGGCTTTTTTGCCGTTGACGTACGCCTGCCAGCCTTCCACATAAGGAACGCTGAAGAATAAGAGGTTGGACTTGCCTTTGTTATTTATATGAGCTTTAAATCCGTCATGAGTGTACTCGAATTTATCGCACGAGTTTTTCTTAAGCCTTTCGCAATCCTCGAAGTAACTGCCCTTACCGTATTCGAATTCCTCGGTTTTACTTTCGAATTCTCTATCGCTCTCTGAGCGCTTTTTATCGGCATCAATCTCCTCAATATCCTTTTCGGTATAACCTGTTAAATCGCTGTATTTAAGTAAATCGGAGGAGCTAAGCACCATCGCTTTTAAAAACGCTTCGCTTCGAAATTCTTCGTCTATATTCTGGAATTCGGACTTCGAGATGAACTTGTCGTACATAAAGCCCATCGGCACAAAGTGGTCGTTTTTATAAATCTTAAAGCCTTTAATCTTTTTAAGATAACTCCATCCCGGCATTTTAGTTTTGCCGTCTTCCTCGAAGTTTTCGTCGTCACGGCAGAAAAGATACCGACAGCTCAAAAGTCCTCTTAAACCGTAACTTTCGGTATCGGGCTCGGAAGCTACGTCCCGAGTAATATCGAGCGATTTATAGAACTTCATAATAGACGGAGTGACTACGCTGTGGAATGCCTGAATAGAGGGAATATTTAGGTACATAGCGGAATTATCGACTGCTTCGTAAAAATCGCTCCTCGAGTTCTTAATATCGGGAAGCTTTACCGAATCCGCCGCGCCGATAAGATTTTTTCGGATATAGGCGTTATCGTCACCGTCCATAGTATTGCCCGTCTGGACTATATAAGAGGATGTTAAAACCGCGATAATACAAATTCCCGCCGTAATGGAAACGGCTAATTTCCTTGATGATTTTCTGAATTTGTAAATAATCAGCGCGAACATTAATAGCGAGATTAACGCTATCGCGATGTAAATCCAATACCTCGGGTAATTTGATTCCAAACCTATTTTAGTGTATTTAAACTCGCCTGTTTCCTTGTAGACGTTTTCGGGAATAATTCCCGTGAGTACCGCGATTCCCGCCGTTATAACGCCCGACCAGGTAAATGCCCTTTTCCAGTCAACGTTCCTGTCCTCAAGCGCCCTAACGCTCGCCAAGGCTAGTATCAGAACGAACATATAGTACCATCTCGCGTAGAATATGCTCGAGTTTAAAAGCTGAAAAGCCGAGTTGAATACAGGTATCAGCGCGGATAAAGTCAGTATCAGTATAAGCTTTTTTATCCAGTCGCGTTTTTTTAGCTGTAAGTAACCGATAACCGCCGTCATACTGAGAAGCGGAAGCCATCCGCTCACCGAAGCCCAGTCCGCGTCTACATCGGGAGTAAAGTTCGGCTCCGCGGGCATCTCGGGAGGGAAGAAGAAGCTCGAGATTATGTACCAGTATTTTTGAGGACGGTCGTAAACGAGCGAGCCGTAGCCCTCGGGAAGCGAATCCACCCTCGGATTTCCGCTGATAAAGAGTACAGTCGGCAGTATTATAAACGCCGAAGCCGCGAATCCTAAAACCACCTCTAAAATAAAGAGCAAAAGCTTAGTTAAAGTAAGCTTGTATGTATTCGTAAACACTAGTAAAAGCCAGTAAACCGCGGTAAATACCGCCATTCCCGCGAAGAAATAGTAGTTAACCGTACACGCCGAAAATACCGCCAAAGCCAGTACGCCTTTTCGGTCGTTGAGCATAAATTCATCCACGCAGTACAAGAGCAGAGGGAAGATTATCATCGGCTCGTGGAAGTGGAAGAAGAAGATATTATAAATCGAAAATCCCGAGAAAGCGTACAAAAGTCCGCCCGCTACGGCAAAGGTCTTATTCTTGACGTATCTTTTAAGGTAAATGTAAGCCGTAAGCGAACAAAGTCCGAATTTAAGTATAAAAATCGGGCCTATTAAGAACGGAACGGCTGTGCTCGGAAACAGTAAAGTCAGTAAGAAAAACGGACTTCCGAGCAAGTAGAAAGAGTACGAACTCAAAACAGGGCTTCCGAGGTCGGTAGTAGAGCTCCACACATTGTTACCCGAAATTAACGCGTCGTGAATCATATTGTAAAACGGAATTTCCTGAACGTTAAAATCTCCGTAATACATAAAAACACCGTTATTTTCGATAATAACGGGTATAAAAAGTAAAGACGCGGTCAAAAGCCCGAGCAAGAACGCCTTTAGACCATATTTCTTTCGGAAAATATTTTCAATTGTAATAACTTTGTTATTCATAGCCAATCTCATTATTGCAAAAGAACGTAAATGATAGTATAATGTAAATACTTGTTTAAACTCATAGAAGATTATATCACATTGTGTTTAAAAATAAAATAAGAACTTAGAATTAAGGGTGATAAATTTGGAAAATTCTCATTTTTTCGCGATGCTTTCCCGAATGAAATATATCTCAAGATGGGGGCTTATGAATAATACCAAGAGCGAGAATATCAGCGAGCACAGCCTACAGACCGCTATGTTCGCGCATTTGCTCGTGCTTATGCACAATAAAAATACAGGTGAGGACTTAAACGCCGAGAGAGCAGCGCTTTTGGGTATGTATCACGATTCTACGGAAATAATAACGGGGGATATGCCTACGCCCGTAAAATATTATAACCCCGAAATTATAGGCGCTTACAAGGAAGTCGAGCGTATCGCGGGCGAAAAGCTTGTGTCTATGATACCCGAGGAGCTCAGGGATGAGTACAGCGATATAATTCTTTTAAAGAAAGAAAGCGACCATAATTTGTATAAATACGTAAAAGCTGCCGATAAACTGTCGGCTCTCGTTAAGTGTATCGAGGAGATACGTATGGGCAACGACGAGTTCAAAAGCGCCGAGAAATCGACCTTAAAGTCGCTTAAAGATATGAAAATGTGTGAAGTAGACGAGTTTATCGAGAGCTTTCTTCCGTCATTCTCACTAACTCTCGACGATATAAGCGGATAATTTGGCGAAAATATAAAGAAAATATGACAATAGAGTTATATTCTTTTAAGGAATAATACCGCGGCTTGATGTGTGCTATAATATCACATAATGTAAAATTGTGTCGAAATGTAAAAATAAGTATATGAAATAAGGAGCAATGTTATGGCAGGAACCAGAGGTAAATCCAACTCCGAGTATGTTGATATCAGTTCCAACACTCAGGTTACGAAGATATATAAGAAAAAGGGCAGAGCAAAAAGAGTTCTCGCTCTCATTCTCGCTATAGTTTTAATGATTTCGGGCGGCGGAATGATTTATTACTACAACGCCCTCGATTCGCTCAACTTTGAACCCCAGGCTACTCAGGCGACTAAAGCTACTCAGCCCTACACGGGAGCCGAGGGTGTGGACGAGTTCAAGACCCCTGTTACCGATTCAAGCCTGCTTTCGAACTCCAAGGTGCTCAATATTATGCTCTTCGGCGAGGATAACCACTCCAAGGGCTCTACAGGACGTTCGGACTCGATGATGATGGCTTCTATCGACAATAACTCCAAGAAGATTAAAATTACTTCTTTCCAGCGTGACACTTACGTTTATATCCCCGGTCACGGCTACGGTAAGATTAACTCCTCGTATTCGCTCGGCGGAGCTTCGCTCTCTATCCGTACTATAGAGGCTAACTTCGGCGTTAAGGTTGACCGTTACGCTGTAGTTGATTTTAATACCTTTAAGAAGATTGTAGATACTCTCGGCGGAGTAACTCTTAAACTCGATGCCGACGAGGTCGCTTATATTAACTGGCAGATGTATATTAACCATCAGACAAGCGAGCGTCATCTCCTCGAGGAAAAGGACGGCAAGATTAAGCTTACAGGCCAGCAGGCGCTTTGGTACGCTCGAGACAGAGGTTACGAGGGCGTACAGTCGGGCGACGACTGGGACAGAACTTCCCGTCAGAGAAAGTTCCTCGAAACTGTATTTAACAGTATGAAGAACGCTTCTATCACTCAGATTATTCAGATTGTATCCGAGGTAGGCCCGCTCGTTACCACTAACCTCAAGAAAGACGAGATTACAGGTCTTGTATCTCACTCGCTCACTTACTTAAAGTACAGCGTTAAACAGTATACAGTTCCTCAGGACGGACTTTGGGCTTACTATACCGATCCTGTAGCGGGCTCGTGTATACAGATTTCCGATATGAATAAATGCCGAAAGAAATTCGCGAAATTTGTATTCGGAAGCTTAATTAAATCGATGTAAAAAAAGGACTGCGAAAGCAGTCCTTTTTTAATGGAAAATTGAAAATGGAAAATTATGGTCGAGCAGACAGAATGGTTATAAAATTTCTTGTCGCCCGACCGAATTATTTATTTCTTGTCACAGATTTCAACGAAGCTGAAGGTATTAATATTTTAATGGGTTTTGAAATTACTTTATTTTTATCTTTATAATCTTTTTTACAGTTTTCGCCTTATAGTAATCGTCGCCCTTCGCGGTTATTTTTAGTTTTATTTTATACGTTTTTTTGGAATAATTGCCTTTCTTTATAGTTATGCAGCCGTTCTTTTTAACGGTAATCCTTTTATAAATCCCCAAAGAGGAACCTTTTTTAACCTTAGTTATAACAACCGCGCCTTTAGCGGTTGTTATCGCAAGCGGTTTTACGGATTGCTTTTTCTTCTTTAGCTTTTCCGCCTTTAGTGTTTTAACCTTCGCGCTCACTTTTATCGGATTAGCTTTTTTTACAACAGCCGGTGTATCCGTTTCGAATTTAGGGGCGGTTGCGTCGTTTTTGTTTTCAATATAAAAGCAAAAATCAATTTCTGTTTTTCCGTTAACTAACTTAACGATTTCTTCGGCGGTTGTTAAGTTACCGTTATAAGCTTCCGCGATATCATACGCAGAATTATTATTAACGACAAATAAACCTAAGCCCTCTATTCCGCTTCCGGTTTGTGAGCCTTTTTCAACAAAGATGTAATCGCCGATTTCAAACCGTTGAGAAACAGGATATTTAGCGCCTATATCGTTATAGTAAAGATACGCTCCGCTCGATAGTGTTCCCAGCTTTTCTAAACGATAAAACGTTACTCCGTCAGGCGAATAAGCGTATCCGCGTTCTGAAAACTTATATTTGCTATCGATTATTTCCTCCGGCGTAATATGTGTGTTCACTTTTTCCGTTTTATTATATTCTCCCGGATTTGTAAGTGAGTTTGCCGTAATCGTACAAATAAAAATAATAATAACTGCCAAAATTATAGATACAGATTTTTTCACAAAACATCCTCCTCCATTTGATTGTACAATTAATCATCAAGTATTACGAGCAAGTATAAAACAAACAACATGGAACCGAATAATAATTATTATCTATCCTTTTTATTGTTATATAATATCGTCCCCCTGAAGGTGGTGTAAACAATAAAGAACACTTATTATCATATAAAAATCGAGATTTATATACATGTGTGTGTTGAATTATACACAGTTATCTCAAAGGCTGGCAAAAAGGAATCTACCGCACTTTGGG
>JAHKZS010000122.1 GCA_020626545.1 bacterium | reverse complement strand
GCTTCGGCTCCAAGGCTGTGTACCGACTGCTTGCTAAGCTTTGTCGGGTTCGGACTTTCACCAAACTGTATTATCTGCACCGAACTGGCGCACTCCTTGACATACGAATATTTTAGCATATTTATAAGAATAATACTGCACAAAAAACGTACATATTATTTGTGCGATTCTTACAAAGAGAGTTTAATTTTGCGCAGACATACCGCCTTGGTATTCACGCCTTCGGCGTGAGGTTAACTCGGATGTTTCGGGAACTGTGTAACTATGAAGATCTTTCGACTATTTCGCTGCCGCGAAATTTGCTCCGCAACCGCTCAAGATGACACGATTCTTCGACTTCAGCGTTAAAGGCGTTTTCGCTCAGGAAGACAATGAAAAAGGAGCCGACTTTAGTCGGCTCCTGATAATTTGATAATTATTTATTAAAGATAGACATAATGTCGTAGAATGTATCGTCGTCCTCATCGTCGGTATTATCCTTATCCTTGGGATCGTCGTTGTCGATAAGAACGTTATCGTCGGGAGAAGCGACTGCGGGTTTACCGTCGCCGTTAAAGCCTGTAGCGATTACGGTTACGCTGATAGCGTCGTCCATATTCTCGTCGATTACGGCACCCCAGATAATATTCGCGTCGTCGGATACCTTATCCTTAATCATAGTAGAAGCGGCGTCGATATCCTCGAGGCTGATGTCGGGAGAAGCGGTGATGTTGATAATAACACCCTTGGCTCCGTCGATAGAGGTTTCGAGAAGCGGGCTTGAGATAGCCGCCTCGGCAGCTTCGGTAGCCTTGTCCTTACCTGTAGCAAGTCCCATACCCATATGAGCGTAACCGGCGTCCTTCATAACAGCGGTAACGTCCGCGAAGTCGAGGTTTACCATACCGGGGACTAAGATAAGGTCGGAGATACTCTGTACACCCTGGCGGAGAACGTCGTCAGCGATAGCGAACGCGTTCTGGAGAGTGATAGGAGCTTCGGATACATATTTTAATCTTTCGTTAGGAACGATGATAAGAGAGTCTACGCAAGCGGCGAGCTCCTGGATACCCTGCTCAGCCTGAGCCATTCTTCTCTTACCCTCGAAAGCGAAGGGCTTAGTTACAACCGCCGCGGTTAAGATTCCCATATCCTTAGCGATTTTAGCTACTACGGGAGCGGCTCCTGTACCTGTGCCGCCGCCCATACCGGCGGTAACGAATACCATATCTGTGTCCTTTAAGAGAGCGGCGATTTCTTCCTTGCTCTCCTCAGCGGCTTTCTGGCCGATTTCGGGCATTGAGCCGGCGCCCTTACCCTTAGTAAGCTTTTCGCCGATCTGTACGGTCTGAGAAGCTTTCGATAATCTTAAAACGTGGTCATCGGTATTTATGGCGATAAACTCAACATTCTTTACCTCCATAGTAACCATACGGTTGATGGCGTTTCCGCCGCCTCCGCCGACACCGATTACCTTTATAACAGGCATATACTCACTTTCCATTTCTAAAGCAAAAGCCATTTTTACTTCCTCCTTAACAATTTCATCCAACATATATACAGATTAAATGATTATTTTTAATCACAAATTAACACATTAAGCCTATCACATTTTTTCTTAAAAGTAAATATAAATTAAAAAATTTTAACTAAAAAACAAAAAATGATTATATTTTAAGCCATTTATTAGCATTTTTGTTACTCCTCGGCTTCTGTATAGGGCTCTTCGTCATTATTATCGTCATAATTTTCGTCACTATTGCCGTCCTCATTATAGTCGTAAGCCTCGGAAGTTTCCTCCTCGGCGGCTATAAAGGTTGTCCTTACCGTAGTTTCCTCGGTAGCGGCGGTAGTCGGCTGGGTAACAATTTCTTCGGTTTCGTCGAGACTGCCCTCTTTAAAGTAGGATTTTTTAGTTTTATTACACTTGGAAACATTAAGCACGCCCTTTACCCTGCCTGTATGGTTCGGGTCAAGCTTTTCGTTAATAATAGCAAAAGCTGTTTTAAGCTTGTACTCAATAGCCTCGGGAAGTCCGATTTTTATCTTTATTCGATTATCGTATGTAATAGAAATATCGGAAATCGACTTAATATTTATCTCGGTTATCTTGGTGTAATTATTCTTCTGAATACACTCGGTCAGGTTGTTTAACGCCTTTGTGTAGGACTTGTCCTTAAACTCCACCTTGTCACCGATATTGGTCGATTTCAATGTAGGAGCGATAAGCGAGGTGAGCTTTTTGGGCTTCTTCTCGACCTGCTCGAGCAGGATATTTTCTTCGCTCACCTTAAAGTACATTCCGTCGGTCTTGATACACTGGGCTTCCTTGGCGTTTTCAATATTAATAACAATTGAGTTCGGAAGCTGGAAATTAATGCTCGCGGACTTTACATACGGCAGGCTGTCGGATACAGCCTTGGAGTTGCCGAACATTGACGCCATAAATATATTGTCGCCCTCGCGCACCTGTGCGAGACGGATAATAGTATCCTCGGCGTAGTATTTATTACCGCTTACGTAGATGTTTTCGGTTTTGAATAAAACTGTCAGTGATAATACGGCGCCTACTACGATAACAGTGGTGATTATCGAAACATAGGCGATAATTCGTCTAGCCCTGCGCTTTTGAGGTGAAATAGGCTTAGGCATTTTCTCTCGGCGTTTCTCGCGCTGTTTTTGAGCCTGAGCCTTTCTAATCTCTACCTCGTCGGCGTAAAAGCCGTCTTTATGGTCGCGGGCTTCGAGATTTCTCACACGTTTATCGGTTTCTTTCTCGATTATATCGGGCATAGTCTTTCGGCGTTTTTTCGCCTCGGGCCTACGCTCTTTAGCGGCCTTTTTAGGTTCGGGACGTCTGCGCTCACGGTTATCGCGGACAGCTTCTCTGCGCTCAGGTTCAATCGGGCGTTCGCCTTCAACCTCGATACTCTGAACACGGACGCTGTTATTATCGTTCGCTCTGTGACGGCGTTCGTATTCCGCTCGGCGTCTTTGCTCTTGCTCACGCTGAGAAAGCCTTTCATTACCCCGGGGTTCGTTAATATGGGCGTTTTTACGAGCCTGTTTACGCGCGGCTTCACGCTCTTTAGCGGCTTGTTTCTCACGCTTTTCGTAGATAGCCTGCTGTTTTTTGCGCTGTTTTTCTAAAGCTTTAATCTCCTTGGGAGAAAGCTTACGCCTGCGCTGAGGATGTCTTTCGTCCATATTATCACCCCTTTCCTTTTACATTCCGCCGTAATTATACGACAATTTATATCTTTCGTACATCGGCTCCGAGCGAGCCGAGCGCTATCTCAAAATCCTCATAACCCCGTTCCAAATACTCGATACCGCCAATCTCGGTGGTACCCTCGGCGGCGAGCGCGGCGGTTATAAGCGAAGCCGCTCCTCGTAAATCCTGAGCCTCGACAGGCGCGCCGTAGAGGGTTTTTACGCCGTTTACTACGGCAACCTTACCCTGAACGTTTATATCAGCGCCGAGACGGCTCAATTCGCCGACGTGCTTGAAACGATTTTCGAATATATTTTCAACAAATACCGAGGTTCCCTCACACACGCAAGCCGCCGCCATCAGCGGAGCCTGGGCGTCGGTCGGAAAGCCCGGGTACGGCATAGTCCTCACAAGCGGCATAGCCCTCAGTCTTTCGGGAGCGCTTATGGACAAATCGCCTTCGTTTACCCTGATTCTACAGCCCGTTTCCTCGAACACGGGGATAACTGAGCTTAAGTGGTTGCGGATTACGCCTCTCAGCGTAACCTCGCCTTTAGTCACCGCGGCTGCCGACATCAGCGTTGCCGCGACGATTCGGTCGGGGATAATATTATGGGAAACCGCGTACAGTTCCTCTACCCCGTCTATAACAATTTCGCCCTCGCCGAAGCCGTAAATCTTAGCGCCCGCGCTGTTTAAATACTCGCACAAGTCGCAGATTTCAGGCTCCCTCGCGGCGTTTATAATCGTAGTAGTTCCCTCGGCGAGTACCGCCGCGAGAATGATATTTTCGGTAGCGCCTACGCTCGGGAAAGACAAGTCGATTCTCGCGCCCTTTAAACCGTTTTCTGCCTTACAGACAAGGCTTCCGTGGCGTTCCGAAATTTTAGCGCCCATTTTTCTAAGGGCTTTAAGATGTAAATCAATCGGCCTCGGACCTAACTCGCAACCTCCCGGGAAACTGAGCTTAGCGCAACCGGTTCGGGCGAGTATAGCTCCTAAAAACACGATAGAACTGCGCATTTCACGCATTAAGCTATCGGGAATTTCACTCTCGCAAAGTCCGTCGCTGTTAATTAAAACGGCGCCGTTTTGAACTTTCGCGTCACATCCGAGATAGCGTAAAATTCTAAGACAGGCGTCAACATCCGTAAGCCTTGGGCAGTTATAAAAAATATTTTCTCCGCGGGTTAACACCGCCGCTGAAAGTATGGGCAGAGCGCTGTTTTTCGCGCCTTGCACCTCAATTTCTCCGAAAAGCTTTTTTCCGCCTTTAACCACAAATCTTGACACCGAAAGCACCCCTTAAAACATAATACCAATTATATTTTATGGGAGCGGCGGTTTATTGTTACTAAATAGCGCCCGTGATTTTCTTAATAATTGAATAAATACGCTCGTTGGCGTCGATTATCGCCATTTTGCTTGAGTTTTCGGTATATTCCCTGAGCTTATCTTTATCCTTGAGCAAGCTGTCGGCTTTTTCGATAACGAGTTCCTCGGTTAAATCCTTCTCCTCGATAATCTCAGCCGCTCTGTTGTTAACGAGCGCCATAGCGTTATGGTACTGGTGATTTTCGGCTACGTTGGGGGAGGGAATCAAAATCGCGGGCTTGCCGAGAGCCTGAATTTCGGAGAGTGTAATCGCTCCCGCTCTCGAGATAACCAAATCAGCCGCCGCCATACAGGTAGCCATATTGTCGATATACTCGCGCACATCAAGATTAGGACATTTTCTAACGTCTACGCCGCGCTCCCTGATATAATCCGGGAACCACAATCCGTTACGTCCGTAGCCGTGGATATGCTGGTACTCGCCGTCTTTACCGCTGCGGGCGATTAATCCCGCCATACCCTCGTTAATCTTTTTAGCTCCGAGTGAGCCTCCGAACGAGAGAACTACGGGGCGTTCGTCAAGCCCGAGTTCCTTGCGGGCGGTATATTTATCAGCCTCGATAATCTCACGTCTTACGGGGTTACCGGTTACGACGCAATTGCTCTTTTTATCGAAGTATTTTTCCGCGTCCTTAACGGCGAGCATAACCTTGTTGGCGTTTTTGGCGAGCATTTTATTAGTGATGCCCGGGTAAGCGTTCTGCTCGTGGATAACGGTGGGGATTCCCATTTTAGCGGCTGTTCTCAGAACAGGACCGCTTACGTATCCGCCCGTACCGACGCAGATATCGGGTTTAAACTCCTCGATAATCTTCTTGGACTCTCTCGAGGAATCGAAAGTTCTTTTAAGCGTAAGGACATTTTCCTTCATAGCGGCGGGAGTGAGCCTTCTCTGGAAACCGCTTATATGAATAAACTTCATATCGAAGCCCGCTTTCGGGACGAGGGTTTCCTCCATTCCGCCTTTATTGCCGACGAATAAAATCTCGGCGTTTTTATCTTTACCGCGGATAAATCCCGCTATCGCGAGCGCGGGGTTGATATGGCCCGCGGTTCCCCCGCCTGCTAACAAAATCCTCATTTTTTATATCTCCTCGTCATACGTGGTAGTTCCTATCTAAAAAAGATCTCCCCCGTACATAATAATCTCTATCAAATTTTGGATATAAAGGGTAGTTACATCTATGCAGATTTGCTGTACCCTGTTACCTGTAATCTAAACTATTTCCTCCTTACCTCGAACTCCTATGAAGTTTTGGAGGTGGAGGGTAGTTACATCTATGCAGATTTACTGTACCCTGTTACCTATAACCTGTAACCTAAACCATATAGCGAATCTATGTTAAGGAAACAATCAACTTAAATATAACACCTAAAATCGCGAATTGCGCGTTACGAATTTCGAATTACCTACTGTTTCTCAATATTCGCCGTTCGGGAGATTGAGAGTACCAGTCCCATCTGGGCTAAAAGCATAATAAGCGAGCTGCCGCCGTAGCTAAAGAACGGCAAGCTGATACCTGTATTCGGCAGCCAGTCGGTTATAACCAATATATTGAGTATAACCTGGACGCCTATCTGCGACGAAAGTCCGATTCCGAGCAGCTTTCCAAATCTATCCTTAGAACGCAGGCTCAAGGTTATTCCTCGCCATACCAACAGCGCGAAAATCAGCAGTATAATTACCGCTCCGACAAATCCCAATTCCTCGCAAACTATCGCGAAGATAAAGTCGTTCTGAGGTTCGGGGAGGTAGAGATATTTCTGTCTGGACTGGCCTAAGCCTAAGCCGAACATACCTCCAGATCCGATTGAATAGAGCGAGTTTCTGGTCTGCCACGTAGTCTGCCACATTTTTTCGGTAGTATATACCAGAGCCTGACCCCAACCGTCCATACGCTGCATAGCGTAAGTGAGCAGTCCTGTAACCCAAGCTCCGAGCACTGCTACCAATAGGAGCACACCTCCTATAGCGAGGTAACGAACTCTCATACCGCCTATATAAAGCATAATAACCGTAAGTATAGCGGTAATAACAATACCTGAATAGTGCGGCTCCAGCAGCAACAGCGCCGCGGTAGATCCGAATACCAAAATACCCGGGAGCACGCTGTACTTAGCGTACTGCATTTTATCGTAATACAAGCTTCCCCAATGCGCGAAAAACAGGATTATCGCGAATTTCATAATCTCGGAAGCCTGGATATTAATCGGTCCGACCTCAATCCATCTATGGACATTACCCGGCAGGAACAACACTATAACCAGCGTTAAATATCCGAACGCCAGAATAAGCGGCGCGAGTTTATGAAGCTTATTATAGTTAAAGAACGATATACCTACCATCGCCGCGAGTCCGATTACCGCGTAGATAAGCTGGCGTCGAACATAAAAATAGCTGTCGTTAAGCTTATAGTACGCCGAAGGATAGCTCGCCGAGAACATCATAATCATTCCGATTATAACTAACACAAGCACCAGCAGTAAAAACGGCAAGTCAAGCCCCATACCTCTCTCGAGGAGCGGTCTGCGGACTTTGTGCTTTCCTTTAGCTGCTTTCGGCGGAGTTTTTCCGCGGCTCTGCCGACGCTTATTATTAACTTTTTCGTCATAAAGTCGGTTTACGTCAGCGCGACGCATTACCTCCACTTGAGGCTGCATTTTTTATATCTCCTCGTCATACTTGGGCGTCCCTATCTAAAAGGGATATCCCCCGTACTTAATATTCTTTATCAAGTTTTGGATATAGAGGGAAGTTACATCTATGCAGATTTGCTAAAACCTGTAATCTGTTACCTATAACCTAAACATATCCCCCGTACCTTGAACTTCTATGAAGTTTTGGATATAGAGGGTAGTTACATCTATACAGATTTGCTAAAACCTGTAATCTGTTACCTATAACCTAAACATATCCCCCGTACCTTGAACTTCTATGAAGTTTTGGATATAGAGGGTAGTGTTTGTTAGGAAATAACTCCACACTCCAAACTCCACACTCCACACTAAATTAAACCCCGAAATATACCAAACAGAATGAAATTATACCGAACACAACGGTCACGCCGCTGAACACGGCTACGATTTTAACCTCAGACCATCCGCACATTTCGAAATGGTGGTGAATCGGGCTCATTTTAAAGAGGCGTTTTCCGTGGGTAAGTTTAAAGTAAACAACCTGGAGCATAACGGAGAACATCTCGCAAAGATACACGATTCCGAGCGGAAGAAGAAGTATCGGCATATTTACCGCGAACGCTAAAGCGCACACAACTCCGCCCAAGAACAGCGAGCCTGTATCACCCATAAACACCTTAGCGGGATGGAAATTCCAGAGTAAGAATCCTAAGCATCCGCCCGCTACAGCAGCCGACATAAAGCCCACGCCCATATAGCCCATAAGGTTAGCTATAAGCATAAAGAACATAGCTACAAAGAATGTGAGCGAGCCGTCTAAGCCGTCGATACCGTCGGTTAAGTTTACGGCGTTTACCACGCCTACTATAACAATCGCGGCGAGCACATAGTAGAACCAGCCGAGGTCAACCTCGCCTACGAAGGGAATAATTGTTTTTGTTCCGTAACCCATAAATCCGAGTACCGCTAAGTAAGCGATAGTTACCGCGAACTGAAGCACGAGCTTCTGGATAGCGGTAAGTCCGAGGTTACGCTTTTTTACAACCTTTATATAGTCGTCGATAAATCCGATAGCTCCGTGTAAAAGCGCGAGTCCCAGTCCCGCGAACACAAATGTGATACATCTTTCGGTTTCCTGTTGGAAAGCGCCTACGAAGTTATTTCCGAAAATACTGTAAAGTATTACGCTAACGGAGGTAACTACAACAATTCCGATGATAAACATTATTCCGCCCATTGTCGGGGTGCCTTGTTTATCCTTATGCCACGAGGGGCCGTCTTCGAGGATAGTCTGGCCGAAATTTACCTTATGGAGAAACGGAATTAAAAACTTTCCGATTAAGGCTGTCAGCGCGAACGACAACAGCGCCGATAAAAATGTCCATATTCCAAAAACTGTCATATTACCAATCCTTTCGTTTTATCTATCCGAATAAAGTATAGTTTCCTAAATCCTAAAACCTACACCCTAAATCCTACATCCTACATCCTAAATCCTACATCCTAGTCATTAACGACCGTACCGCCCGAGAACTCTACCGTTATTACCGTACCCTCGCTTACTTTTTCTCCCGCGGAGATACTCTGCGATTTAGAAACGGCGTTAGCGCTGGTCGTTACGCCCGAGAAGCTTATATTAAGTCCCGCGGAAGCGGCGATGTCGTTGACTGTAGATACGGAATAGCCGACCATATCGGGAACATTCACAGTCGCTTTTTCGGATTCCTTATCGGTATAGAGAACTACGTTTCCGCCGACGGGAATCTTAGTAGCGGTGGACGGCATCTGAGAGATAACCTTCTTGCCCTCGCCCTTTACGGTTACTGTGAATCCGTCCTTCTTAGCCGCGGCTTCAGCCTTAGCCACCGAAAGTCCGGAGTATGAGCCTGTGATAGTATCGACATACTGCTTTTCGCCGCTGTCGTACTCAGCCTGAACTTCGAGATACGGAAGTACCTCGCTCATAATATTTACGAATACGGGAGCGGATACCTGGCTGCCGTAATAGGAGGCGCCTCGAGGTGTATCGTAGAATACAAGACAAGCGACCTCGGGCTTATCGGCGGGAGCGAATCCGCAGAACGAAGCGATGTAATCCTTATAACCGCTCTGGGACTGACCGATTTTCTCGGAAGTACCGGTCTTACCGCCTACGCGGTAACCTGAGATATAGCCGTTATTAACTCCGCCTTTAGTTGTATTATCCTCGAGGAACTTGCACATTTTCTTACTTACCGCCGAGGAAATAACCTGACGTTTAACTGTAGTTTCGGTATTCTTAACAACGTTTCCGTCCGAGTCGGTGATTTTCTGAACGACGTAAGGCTGGAGCACCTTACCGCCGTTAGCGATAGCCGAGCATGCGGTTACCATCTGGATAGGTGTAATTGAGAAGTTCTGTCCGAACGACGCAACCGCTAAGTCGGTCTGGGACATTGAACCGTCCTCGTTAAAGAAAAGGTCGTCGGATTCGCCCGGTAGGTCGATTCCCGTAGGCTCCGAAAATCCGAAAGCCTCGTAATACTTATAGAACTTATCGGCTCCTACTCTCGCGCCGATGTCGATAAACGCGGGGTTGCAGGAGTTATAGATAGCTTGGAAAAGATTCTGGGTTCCGTGGCCCGCGTGGAAGTGGCAGTGGATAGTATGGTCGTAGATAGTAACCGAACCGCTGCAGTTAAAGGACGAGTTTTCGTTTACAACGCCCTCGTTAAGCGCCATCGAGGCGGTACACATCTTGAATACCGAACCGGGATAATAGGTATCGGCTACGGCTTTATTACGCCACATAGCTCCCAAAGCCGCGCTCTCCGCCGCGGCGCGTTTCTTTTCGGGAAGCGCTCTTATAGCGGCTAAATCCGCGTCGGATAAATCGTAGGGTTTATTTAAGTCGTAACCATCGACGGTAACCATCGCGATTATAGCGCCTGTATTTACATTCATAATAATACATACGCCTCGGTTAACTACCTCGTTGTCAGTTATACCCTTTTTCATATATTTCTCGGCGATAGACTGAACGGTCTCGTCGATTGTAAGCGTGATATTGTTGCCGTCCTTGGCGGCGACGTTCTGCTCGTATTGGAACGGCATATCGGTCTGGTTAGCGTTACGGGCGGTGATAATTCTACCGGGAGTACCGGTGAGATAGTCGTCGTACTTAAACTCGACGCCCTCGAGCCCCTGGTCGTCTGAACCGGTAAAGCCGATTACCGAAGAAGCGAGGTCGTTATAGGGATAGTAACGGCGGTAATCGTCGAACAGGGTAATTACGTTACTCAGTCCGTCGAACTTCTCATTAAGAGCATCGCAAAGACTAAGGATTTTTTCCCTTTCGTCGCTTTCGATTTTACGCTTTAATACAACATAATAAGTTTTCTGCTTAGTCTTTTTATATACGTCCTCGTATTTTAGGTCGAGAATTTTAGCTAAATTCTGAGCTACGTAGATTCTCTGTTCCTCGGTTTTGAGATAAGCGGGCGCTAAAACTACCTTCCATACGGACGCGCTCTGGGCTAAGACCTTGCCTTTAGCGTCGTAAATAGTTCCTCGCTTAGAGTTTACGGTTGTATCGACAAGCTGCTGTTCCACGGCTTTTTCCTGGAGATATGTTCCCTGAACAAGCGTCAGATAACCGATTCTTACAGAAACGGCGCCGAACCCGATTACAAGTATAAGCAGAATAAGCATAGTTGTTCTCATTCTAAGCAATTGTAAAACGCCTTTTTTAGAGCGTTTAGAGCCGTTATTCGCCATACAACCTCTCCTTTCTCACGTATTCACGGAAAAATCCGCACACATAATATAGCCAAAATAAGAGTTAAGATTACACATCTCAACTCTTATTCATTCCATAACATATTTATTAAGTTAACCCGAATGTTATGACCAAAGTCCTGTAATTGCGTCAAGTATTTTCTGGAAAAAGTTCTTATTAGCGTCGCCCTCGATTTCGGCTTTATCGCCTTTCGAGAGGGATACGAACTCTTTCTGAGCGTTTTCCGCTTTACTCATACCGAGTTTTTCTTTAGCGAAGTTCTCGATATCGGTCGTAGAATGATTGGACTGAATAGCCATCTGATTCTGAGTATATGTACTCTGCGCGTTACTTAAAAGCGCCTTTTTGTTAATAATCTGCTGGTTAAGCTCGGTAAGCTGAACCTGGCCGATAATGATTACCGCTACAGCAAAAGTAACGGCGACACCTGTTATACCGCCGAGAAACAGCTTAAAGGGATTATGCTTTCTTCTGCGGATTTTAACGATTTCGTCCTGGGGTAAGCTTACTACTTTATTTTTAGGAGCTTTTTCAGCCTGTTGTTCAGTTTTCTTCTTAGGAAGCTTCTTCGCTGTACTGTCCTTAAACATATTAAGGTCGTACGCGGCGCTTCTGTTATCATAAGTTAATGTCATATATTTACCTCAACGGTTATCTATCATACACTATTAAGCGTGTCTTATATTTCTTTATAGTAAAAATGTTACATTTTTTTAATTTTTTATTTAATTATGTAACGGATAAATTGTATATTCTTATAGGGAATAATACAGAATATTGTGATATTGTTACGATTTTAACACAATTTCTTGTGTTTCGTAGTATTTACATTTCTGTTATATTTTACTACAGATTGTAACGAATGTCCAGTAAATATCAAGATTTTTCAGATATTTTTTCGCAAATTCTTAGTTTTGCACTCCTGGAACGCGGATTTGTGGATAATTCTTGTTCATTTGCTACAATAGGTTTACGGGTTATCGGTTTCGCCTTCGGTTTATTTCCGCATACACACACGGGAAAATCCTTCGGACAGGTACATCCCTGATACCAGGAAGCCATAGTTTGCTTGACGATTCTGTCCTCAAGCGAATGGAAAGTAATTACAGCGAGTCTTCCGCCCTCTCCTAAAAGCTCGAAAGCGTCTTTTAAGCCGTTTTCGAGGGCGTCGAGCTCGTGATTAACCTCGATTCTAAGCGCCTGGAACGTTTTTCTGGCGGGATGTCCCGCGCGCCTTACGCGTTCGGGAACGCTGTTTCTGATAATATCGGCGAGCTCAAAAGTAGTTTCTATGGGTTTATCTTCCCTATACTTTACGATAGACCTCGCTATAGAGTCGGCGAACTTTTCCTCGCCGTAGGTGTAGATAATTTTAGAGAGCTCTTTAGCCGAGAGGTTGTTAACTAAATCAGCGGCACAAGTTCCCGACTGGGACATTCTCATATCGAGAGGAGCGTCCTCGTGGAAAGAAAATCCGCGCTCGGCTGTATCGAGCTGGTGGGATGAAACTCCTATATCCAGCAGAACTCCGTCTACCTGACAGATTCCGCGGTGGTTTAAGAGAGATTTCATCTCCGAAAAATTACCTTTTATAATTATTGAGTTTTCGTTGTCCTTAAATCTGCTTGTAACTGTAGCTATCGCGTCGGGATCCTGGTCGATAGAGATAAGCTTTCCTGTTTTAAGCTTTTTCAGAATTTCCGAGGAATGTCCTCCGCCGCCGGCGGTACCGTCAACGTAAATTCCGTTCGGCTTAATATTAAGACCGTCGATAGTTTCGTTAAGCAGAACGGGAATATGAGAAAATTCCATACCGTCTCCTTATAAACTAAGAAGCTGCAAAGCCGCTTCGATGGTTTCGTCGTTAGTCGAAATCATCTCGTTAAACTTATCTTCGTCCCAAATTTCAATACGGTTATCCATACCGACAACAGTGGCAGTCTTATCCAACGCCGCCGCTTTCCTCAGATTCGCAGGGATAGAAATTCTGCCCTGCGAATTCGGAGAGACTTCGACAGCGGTCGCAATAACCTTGTATTGCAGTTTCATTGCCTGCAGAGCGGGCAATTCCTTAATCTTTTTCCTTAAACCTTCAAATTCGGGGAGAGAGAGTACCTGCAGGCAATCTAAAAAGCCTCGCGTTAATATAAAGGTATCTCCGAGTTCCTCTCTAAAACGAGCCGGCAGAACGATTCTGCCCTTAGAGTCGATATTATTAGTAGTTGTGCCTGTAAACATTCTGCCACCTCCTATTCAATCTTAATAATTTATTGCCACAAAGGAATAAACAATAGCCACTTTGTGACACTAATTGCCACTGTGTAAACATTATAACCTATCTAAAACGAAATTGCAAGAAAAAAGTTACAGCATTTTTACCAAACATAACCCCTGTTTTTCCGTCATTTTAGACAAAAACAAACACAATGTCCTAAGAAAAGACATTGTGTCAGACTGTATGTGTAAGATATTTACAATTTTTAATAATTTAGTTTCATTTTTTTAACTCGGAGTTATTCTATTGAAAGGGACAATCCGCTGTGTTATAATCGGTTTATAAATCACTTTAGGAGATAAAGCCTGTGAAAAGACTAAAAAAAAGATATATTTTCTTTATCGTTTCGTGCGTCATACTCGCGGTCGTTTCGTCAGTCGGAATGGTGCAGCTCGGCCGCACCTACAGCCTGATGTTTTTCGGGGGCGAGCTCAGCCCTAATCCGAGCGGTATTAAAACAACAATAGACGACGAAAGCGTTGTTAAGGTAAAAAATATATCAAAACAAAAACTTGCGGAGTTCTCGCCCGCTTTTATTGAATTCGAAGCCGTAGGCTCAGGAGAAACAAATGTTAAAATCGAATACAAGGGCAAGATTGAAAGCGAGGAGAAATACAGCGTTGATTCTCTGGGAATAATACGCATAGGCGATAATCCGTTTACCGCCCGCTCGAACAGCTTTAAGGCGTTCTTCCCTACGCTTATAATATTTATCGCGATTTTAGTTATCACTTTATCCGTAGGATTTTTTGAGAGAATACGAAACGGAGATTTTTCTTACCCGCTCATAGCCCGCGGCGGTATAATAGTTTACCTTACGGGAAACATCGCGACGCTTTTAATTTCATTTTTCCTTGAAAATCAAAATGACGCTATTTTCGGCGCGACGTCGTACTGGTATACGACTATGAGCGATATTTTAAATTTGGTGGCTTCGGGCGGAATGAGATTCGCGATAATAATGTTCCCCGTGGCGTTTATTTTCGCGATTGCGTTAAGCATAAGCAACATTTCGCTTATAATACACGAGGGCTTCAGACCTGTTAATTTACTCGGTATAGCTCTCGGGATGTTCATTATATTCGGATTTATAGGCATTTCAGGTATCGTGTCGATAGCGCCTATAGAAACCATAGAATCAAATATAAACATCAATATTATTGCCGCTGTAAACGTCGCCCTGGAATACGCTTTCGTATATTTGGAATGTCTGTTATTCTCGACGATAGTATGCTCGTTTATGGCGGCGAGATACAAGGTGAAGCCCGAACAGGATTACATAATAATACTCGGCTGTGCCATCAGAAAGGACGGAACCCCCACGCCTATTTTAAGAGGACGTATCGACAGAGCGCTTGAGTTCGAACGCGAACAGTTCGAAAAAACAGGAAAACACGCTAAATTCGTACCCTCGGGCGGTCAGGGCGGTAACGAGGTTATCTCCGAGGCGGAAAGTATGAGGCGTTACCTCATTTCTCAGGGTATTCCCGAGAAACAGATTATCCCCGAGGACAAGTCGGTAAGCACCTTTGAAAATATGAAGTTCTCGAAAAATAAAATCGAGGAGGACTGCGGAGATTTATCTAAGGTCAATATAGCCTTCTCGACTACGAACTACCACGTTTTCAGAGGCTACACCTTAGCGGACTCACTCAAAATGAAGGTAAAGGGGCTTTCGGCTAAGACTAAGCTGTACTTCTTCCCCAACGCTTTCGTGAGGGAATTTATCGGACTTCTTTTCGAGGAAAAGCTAAAGCACCTGATATTTATGGCGCTTATCATTTTACTTTTCGTGACGATGGTAATTGTGATGTAGCTTTCCGCTGAACAAGAAAAATATTCAAAAACGGATTTTCCTTGACTAAGGCTGAATTTAGGGTATAATAAAACCAAAGTAATCGAAAGGAGCGAGCCATAATGTGCAGTAACAGAGAAGCAATTGAGAACGCCGCGGCGTCTGTTGAGATGGAAGGTTTTAAAATTACTGAGCAGGATAAGAAATGGTGCGAAAAACTACAAAACAAAGAAATTACTTTCGATGAATATTTATCATATGCTCTCAAACAAGCAGGAGTAACCGCATAATGTCATATAGCGTAGAACCGTTAACCGATAATTGTTATAAAGGCACAACCTGCTTTATTAATAAACCGGATATCCGAGACGCTTCTAAACTTAGAGCAGTTGAAGGAAGAATTACTTTCGCAAAAAAGCAACGACCGCATTATCCTAACGCGGTCGTTATTTTTATAAAACACATTTTTGGGCTAACCGTTTACGGAATAGCTCCTTTTAATACTATAGTATTAGAAATATCGGGAATTACTTTCTGCTCTGTTTAATGCTCTGGCGGGTTTTGCGGATATCCTGAACGCAGTTTGTAACAGCTTCGTCGGCGCGTTTCATAATATCGTCAACATAGTTATTAGCCGCCTTGGTAATATCGTTAGCCTTTTTCTTAGCGTCGTTCTCAATCTCTCTCGCGCGGGCTTCGGCGGCGCGTGTGATTTCGTGCTCGCTTACCATAACCTTACGGCGTTCCTCAGCCTGACGGATAATTTCCTCGCCGTTAGACTTAGCTTCGGCGATAATCTGCTCGCGGTCAGCTACAATATTCTTAGCCTGGCGGATTTCGTTAGGAAGCGCCTCGTCGATTTCGTCGAGAATATCAAAAATTCTCTCGCCTGAAACAAGAACTTTTCTGTCCTTAGAAAGAGGCATAGCCTTAGCGTTGTTTACCATATCCTGTAATTCAAGAATTAAATCGTCTACTCTCATTTTTCTCTCTCCATATCTAAAAATTATTTTTTTAGTCTTTCTAAAATTTTGTCGTGCAGACACTCGGGAACAAAGGAGCTTATATCTCCGCCGAGGGCGGCAACCTGTTTTACCATACTTGAGCTGAGATATAAGAAATCAGCCTTACAGGTAAGGAATACCGTCTCGAGCTCGGGGTTAAGCTTTTTGTTAGTGAGAGCCTGCTGGAATTCGTACTCAAAGTCCGAAACCGCTCTGAGTCCTTTTACGATAGAGGTAACGCCGTTTTGCTTAGCGTAATCGGCAAGCAGTCCGTCGAAACCGACAATCTCGATATTATCCAAATCCTTAGTAGCTTCTTTTAGAAGTTCAATTCGCTCCTCGGTAGTAAAGCTCGGAGTTTTAGCCGCGTTTTTCAGAACACCGACTATAACATGGTCAAACATCTTAGAGGCTCGGGTGATAATATCAATATGGCCTAACGTAACAGGATCAAAGCTGCCGGGACAAATAACTTTAGTTTCCATACACAGCTTCCTATTCAGTTTCAGGCGTCAGACAAAGTCCTTGTGCCTGTACATAGTTATTTTTATTTTACCATAGTGTTTCTGTCTGTCAAGCATAAATTCGCCATATTTTTCGAAAATTTCCTCTTTTTCGGGATTTTCCACGATAATTATACCGGTTTTTTTCACTTTTTCGATTACCTTGGGTAAAACTTCCTGTAAAACCCCCGTACTGTACGGAGGGTCGAGATACACGATATCGAACTGCTCGCCAGTCATCGAGAGGTAGGAAAGTCCGTCGGTATGGAGCACTTCGGCTCGGTCGTAAAAGCCTGTATTCGCTAAATTTTTGCGGATAATATCGACGGCTTTACGAGAGCTGTCTACGAATACCGCCGACTCGGCTCCTCGGCTCAGGGCTTCGATTCCGAGCTGTCCGCTTCCCGCGAACAAGTCGAGGAATTTTCTTCCCTGAATATCAAATTGAATAGCGGAGAAAACAGCTTCCTTTACCTTATCGGTAGTCGGGCGCACATCTTCGCCCTCGAGGGTAATAAGTTTTCTTCCGCGGGCTTCGCCCGTAATAACACGCATAGTTTTCCTCCCGGCGTTATTGTAAAATTAACTTCACCCGAGAATTGTAACATATATTACCGAAAATTACAAATCGGAGTGGAAATAGTTATATACGGCAAGGGCGCTGTCGTGAGTCATCCCCTTACAATTCTCCAGTTCTTCCAAATCGGCGTTGCGGATATTCGCTATAGTGCGGAAGTTTTTTAGCAGTGACTTTGCCCTTACCTCGCCGATACCGTCTATATCGGTGAGCGAGCTTCTGAACGTCGAATTTTTACGGCGCTGGTGGTGGTAGCCTACGGAGAAGCGGTGTACCTCGTCCTGCATTTTACTCACGAATGTAAATACCGAGCGGTAGGAGTTTATCGTAATCTCTCCGCCCGAGCCCGTAATCGCCCGGGTACGGTGGCTCGAATCCTTTACCATTCCGAACAGCGGTACATCGACGTTGTGCTTTTTCAAAATCGGCTCTACCGCGGAGACCTGGCCTTTACCGCCGTCTAGCAGGATTAAGTCGGGGAGCCTTCCGAAGCCCTCTCCGCTGTCCTTATTTTCCTCGTACTCGGTAAAGCGCCTGTCCAAAACCTCAGCCATAGAGGCGTAGTCGTCCTGACCCTCGAAGCCTTTTATTTTAAATTTTTTATACGCTTTTTTGAGCGGTTTTCCGTTTTCGTAAACTATCATTCCCGCGACATTCTCGGTTCCCGCGAGGTTAGAAATATCGTAGCTCTCGATATACTCGGGGATTTTTCCGAGTCCGAGAAGATTTTTCAGTTCCTCTAAAGCCGAATACTCGCGCGAGGTTCTACCCTTAATCTGAGCCAGCACTTCGGCGGCGTTTTTACGGCACATACCTACTAGCTGAGCCTGCTCGCCCCTTTGCGGAGCGGTTAGATAAGCGCGTTTTCCGCGTTTATCGGAGAGCCATTTTTCGACGGCTTCCTTATCCTCAAGCTCTCGGTCGAGGGTTATATTTCGGGGAATATCCCTGTTGAGAGAATAGTAATTTACGATAAACTGGGACAGCTCGCTGTCGTCGTCTATCGGGGAATTTACGACGAAATTCTCGTGGTCGCACAGCCGTCCGCCTTCGAAGCGGAAAATCTGGAAGCATCCGCGCTCGCTGTCGGTAAAATAGGCGATTACGTCCTGGTCGGGTACGTTTACGGAAACGACCTTCTGTTTATCGGACATCTTCTTTACCGCCGTGATTTTGTCCCTTATCTCAGCGGCTTTTTCGAATTCGAGGTTCTCGGAAGCGCGCTCCATCTGGGCGGTTAAGTTTTTCAGAGATTCGGTACTTCCGCCCTTTAAGAACTCGAGAGCCTGCTCGACATTCTCGTCATACTCTTTAAAGCTTAGCTTACCGCGGCACGGCGCCAAGCACTGCTTAATATGATAATTAAGACACGGACGGGCTTTTCCGAAATCGTCGGGGAACTTTCTGTTACAGGTCGGGAGCTTGAATATTTTATTGGCTTCCTCGACCGACTGCTTTACGTAGTAGCTGTTCTTATACGGCCCGATATACACCGCTCCGTCGTCTTTTTTCTGTAGTTCATAGGTGATTTTACGCCATTTATCTCCGCTCACACGGATATACGAGTAGCCCTTATCGTCTTTTAGCAGGATATTATACTTGGGCGTATGCTGTTTTATAAGACTACACTCGAGAATAAGCGCCTCAAATTCGCTGTCGCAGATAATATACTCGAAATCGTTGACGTTTTCGACCATACGGCGAACCTTCTCGGGATGGTTGTTTTGGGAGCCGAAATACTGGGACACGCGGTTTTTAAGCGCTTTAGCTTTTCCTATATATATAATTTTCCCGCTTTTATTCTTCATAATATATACGCCCGGCGAAAGCGGCAGCGCCATAGCTTTTTTACGAAGTTCTTTTATATCCATAGTTAAATATCTTTCAGATTGTTTATGAAAAAGAAAAAGGGCGGTATTACCGCCCGTTAACTTTTTAGCTTATTACTGACCAGCGAAACCTGACTCAACGAGAGCAACTAAGCCGTCAACAGCCTCCTGCTCATCTACGCCGTCAGCGATAATCTTAATTTCTGTTCCGCCGATAATTCCGAGCGAAAGTACGCCGAGGAGACTCTTAGCGTTAACTCTTCTCTCTTCTTTTTCTACCCAAACTGTAGACTTATATTCATTAGCTTTCTGAATAAAAAAAGTAGCGGGACGGGCGTGCAAGCCTGCCTTATTTTCAACTAAAACATCCTTAACGTACATAATTTAACCCTCTCTAAATTCCAAAATTTCATATAATAATACCACTCGGGCATTTCCATATTACATATTATATCATTTTTTCAGCCCACGTCAACACTCAAAAATCAATTTTGGATTTAATAATAATTATAGCCTAAAAGTTCTTTTGCCGTTTGTGCAACTTAACCAATTTTATTCTTTACTGTGAATTTAATCTCTATTTTTTATTGAGATATTTGTCTAAAATGCCTTTATCTTCGTCAGAAAGCTCTTTTTTCTCGAGCATATCGGGACGTTTTTTAGCGGTATTGATAAGGCTTTGTTCATATCTCCAGCGGTCGACCTTGGCGTGATCTCCGCTATAGAGCACAGGCGGTACTTCTAAACCGCGCCACTCCATAGGCTTAGTGTACTGGGGATACTCCAATAATCCATTAAAGTGGCTCTCCTCGGTAAAACACTCGTCGTTCGAGAGAACTCCCGGAGCGAGCCTCGATAGAGCGTCGATAAACACTAAGGCGGGAAGTTCTCCGCCCGTCAGGACATAATCGCCGATAGAGATTTCCTCGTCGATAAACTCGTCGATAATACGCTGGTCTACACCCTCGTAATGTCCCGCTAAAACGCAGATATTTTCGTACTCGGACAGCTCTTTGAGCTTATTCTGTGTTAAGGGATTGCCCTGCGGCGACATATATACAAAATGAGGTTTACAACCGCGCTTTTCACAAATATCCTCGTAGCAAAGCGCGATAGGCTCGCACTTCATAAGCATTCCCATACCACCGCCGTAGGTAGTATCGTCGACGCGCTTGTGCTTATCGAGGGCAAAATCTCTAAGCTGTACGCAGTTTATCTCAATAGCTCCGCTTTTTTGAGCCCGTCCGATAATACTTTCGCCGAGAACGGTTTCGCACATTTCGGGGAAAAGCGTTATTAAATCAATCTTCATCGTCAAAAAGCCCTTTCATAGCCTTTATAAGCACATATCCCTCGTCAACGTTTTTCTCGATAACGACGCTGTCGATAACGGGCACGAGGTACTCTTTACCATCTTTTACCACGGTATAAACGTCGTTAGCGCCTGTTTTAAACACGTCCTTAATCTCGCCGTATTCGATAGATTTATCGTCAAAATCTACAACCTTACAACCGATTAAATCCTGAACAAAGTTTCTGCCCTCGGGAAGTTCTACGTCGTCACGGTTGATGTAGAGAACTTTTCCGCGGAGATTTTCGGCTTTTTCGACGGTATCTACGCCCTTTACGGTCATAAGCACGATGTTTTTATGGGGACGGCATTTTACGTCTATACTCTCCTTGCCCTCGTTAAAGTAGAGGGTTTTAAAATCGGTTAGAAAATCGTGGGTATCAGTCCACGGATTAACCCTGATTTCACCGCGGACGCCGTGAGTTCCGACGATTTTTCCGACTTCTAAAAACTGTTTTTTCATATTTTACCTCGCAGTTTTAAATTGCTCTGAATCTTTATTATTCTCTCTTATATCGGCAAAAGCCGACTTTACTTTAATTATCTTTCTCATAATATAACAGTTTCCTTCGGCTTAACTTCGCGGGCTAAGCCGTCAATTAAAAACCAAAGACTGATATCGCTGTTATTCTTTACACGGTTCTCGGTTATTTCGGCTTTATCCATCGCTTGTAAATACTCGACAATTTCAATCGTAGTCATAGGAAGTATATCATTTTGGGAGGAGATTTTTATAAATAAGCTTTCAAAAATATCCCACATATTTTCGACGTCAAGGTCATAGGAATGACCTCCGACCTGGAGCAACGCGAGCTCCTCGTCGGTTTTAATAAACCGCTGAATTATATCGTCAAATGAACCGTGCGGATGAAATAACGTTGCTTTCCATTTAAAGCAGTCCTTTTGCGGTGTAAAAGAACGGCTTTCTTCCGATATACGCGCGTAGGTAAATCCGCACTTTTTTACGCAGTTCTCAATAAGCTCACTGTAGTAATGAAACGGTACGGCAAAGCCTTTTATCGTCCTTCCGAAAAGCCTCTCGAGCTTATCCTTGTCGGTTTGCAGTTCATAAAGGATTTCGGCTTCGGACAGGTTATCCATATACGGATGAGTTAGAGTATGGGAGGCGACTTCGTGTCCCTGATACAACGGTACCGCCTTATCTTTCGATAGGCGTTTTACTACACTTCCGTTCTTATGCGTCCATTCATACTCGCTCTCCATTAATCCGAAATTTAGATTAAAGGTTCCTTTCAGATTATACTTGTTGAGCAGGTTAACAAAACGAACGTCCTGTAATACGCCGTCATCAAATGTAACATTAAACACCTTTTTCTTTCCGCCGGGATATAGTTTACGAATCATAAGCTCCTCGAATTTATCTTTAAATATCAAAACCGTATTTTTGATAATAATTCTACCACGAATTAAATAATATGGCAAATATAATATTAGGTTACAGGTTACAGTAAATCTGCATAGATGAACTTACCCTCAATATCCAAAACTTCATAGGAGTTCAAGGTGCGGGGGATATGACATTTCATATAGGAACGTTCACGCTCTAATCTGTATAGATGAACATTCCCCATGTATCCAAAACTTCATAGGAGTTAAAGGTGCGGGGGATATGACATTGCAGATAGGAACGTTCACGCTTGACGTGGAAATATAAAGATAAAAAAATTCCGCCTATTAAGGCGGAAAATTTTATTTAAGGTTTTAATTAGTCGATTTCAACCATTACCTTCTGCTCGTTTCTAACAGCGGCAGAACGCGCGATTGTACGGATAGCCTTAGCGATTCTACCCTGCTTACCGATAATACGGCCCATATCATCCTCGGCAACGTGGATGTGGTAAACTGTTACGTCATCCTCGTTGGGAGCGTCTGCTGTAACCTCTACAGCATCGGGATTTTCTACTAAGCCTTTAGCGATAATTGTAAGTAAATCTTTCATTTTAAAATTTTCCTTTCCATTCTTTACGCGCCTTTACAGACGCTTTGTGTAGTTTTCTTAATCAAGATAACCATTTTTCTTTAATAATGCCTTAACGGTATCTGTGGGCTGAGCGCCGTTAGCAATCCACTTTTTAACAGCTTCGCCGTCAACCTTGAACTCCGAAGGGTTCTTTAAGATATCGTATGTTCCGATTTCCTCGATGAAACGACCGTCACGGGGATATCTGGAATCAGCTACTACTACACGGTAGAATGGAGCCTTCTTTGCGCCCATTCTTCTGAGTCTGATTTTTACTGCCATTTTATTCACCTCCATATTTTTATATTTCCACGTCAAGCTTGAACGTTCCTATCTAAAATGTCATATCCCCCGCACCTTGAACTCCTATGAAGTTTTGGATACATGGGGAACATTCTGCTTATCGGCGCGGAATTCTATATAAAAACATATTAATTATATGTCTATTATAGATAGATTAAACGCGGATTTTAAAATCCGGGAAATCCGCCGGGCATACCCGGCATCTTCATAGCGCGCCTTTTCTTGCCTTTTCCGCCGAACCGGCGCATCATTTTCTGCATATCCTTTAGCTGTTTAAGAAGCCTGTTGACTTCCTCTACGCTTCTTCCCGAACCCGCGGCGATTCTGCGCTTACGGCTCGGATTTATTAAATCGGGCTTAGCTCTCTCGGCGGGAGTCATTGAAAGTATAATAGCCTCCGTCCAATCGAGCGCTCGGTCGTCGATATCTACGTCGTCGAGCTTATTGCCCATACCCGGGATTTTGGATAAGATGCCTTTTAATGGGCCCATCTTTTTAATCTGTCCGAACTGGTCGAGCAGGTCGTTGAAGTCCATTTTATTCTGCATCATCTTTTTAGCGACCGCTTCCGCCTTTTCCTCGTCGAGCTTTTCCTCTGCCTGTTCGATAAGGGTGAGTACGTCGCCCATTCCGAGAATACGGCTCGCCATACGGTCGGGGTGGAACTGCTCTAAATCCTCGAGCTTTTCGCCTGTACCCGCGAACTTAATCGGCTTGCCTGTAACTTTCTTTACGGACAGCGCCGCGCCGCCTCGGGTATCGCCGTCAAGCTTGGTGATAATAACGCCCGAAACTTCGAGTAATTCATTAAAACTCTTAGCGACGTTTACGGCGTCCTGACCGGTCATAGAGTCGATAACGAGCAGGATTTCCTGGGGATTAACCGCTGCCTTTAACTCTTTAAGCTCGTTCATAAGCGCTTCGTCTATATGAAGACGTCCCGCTGTATCGAGAATAACTACGTCGTTACCGTAGTCCTTAGCGTGTTTAATAGCCTCTTTGGCGATTTTGACGGGTTTATCCTGCCCCATCTCAAACACCTTAACCCCCGCTTTATCGCCGACAACCTTTAGCTGTTCGATAGCCGCGGGACGATATACGTCGCAGGCTACGAGGAGAGGACGGTGGTTCTGCTTTTTCAACATAAGAGCGAGCTTTCCGCTGTGGGTAGTTTTACCCGAACCCTGAAGACCGCACATCATAATAACTGTGGGCGGATGGGAAGCGAACTCAATACGGGAAGTTTCCGAACCCATAAGCTCGGTAAGTTCCTCGTTTACTATTTTAATTACCATCTGAGCCGGAGTTAAACTCTCCATAACATCGCTGCCTATAGCCCGCTCGGTAACCTTGTTGGTAAATTCTTTAGCTACTTTATAGTTAACGTCCGCTTCGAGCAGGGCGAGACGCACCTCGCGCATAGCCTCTTTTACGTCGGACTCGCTTAACTTTCCTTTATTTCTAAGTCGCTTAAACGCTCCCGAAAGTTTTTCGGATAAACCTTCAAACGCCATAAGCCCACCTCTATTCGTGTAAAGATTTCGCGGTGGAGATAATCTTATCCACCGTCTTTTTATCGTAATTATCGTACAGCTTTTCGGCTAAACTTTCGATTTCGTAAAGTCCGTTTTCGGTTTCTTGAAACCGCTTTAAAAGCCCGAGCTTTTCCTCGAACGAGTAAAGCCGTTTTTCAGCGCGCCTGATAGAATCCAAAACACCTTGGCGCGTAATACCGAGCTGGTCGGAAATTTCCGAAAGCGAAAGGTCGTCGTTATAATAAAGGGTAACCGTTTTCTGCTGGGCTTCCTTTAAAAGCTGACCGTAAAAATCAAACAGCAGAGAAACTTCAATATTTTTTTCCATATTAACTCCGCCTTATTGTTCTTAGTGTAAAGAAAAAAACTTTACAGCTCGATTATTATAATATAAAGAACGCTAAATGTCAATACTAAAAGGGATATTTTTATTGTTAGATAAAATTGATGATTTACAATAAAAATTTGAGTGAATTTAGTCAAAATTCTGGGAGATAATTTAGCAAAATACACAAAAACTCTCTCGTTAAAACAAATATATTCCAAAATTACTGATTTTTATGTTAATTACGACAGTTAAAATGCGAAAATAATACACGTTTATGCACATTTTTAACAAAGTTTCCAAAATCCAAATTAAAATGCGTTAAACGGTTTTATTTTTTTATAATGTATGTTATAATATAGTCAATATTATTCTCTATAAAGGGGAGTATACGCTACGGACAATTCTTTTAGCATCGGAAGAACGGAACACGCGGTCGCGCTTTTCGGAAGCTTCGACGAAAACATCAAGTTAATCGAACGTGAATTTAACGTTAAAATTACCGTTCGTTCGGACGAACTTAAAATCAGCGGCGACGATGAAAACGTCTTTAAAACAGGCAAGGTTTTAGAAGCGCTTATGCACTTTATAAACCGAGGCGAAACTTTAAGCGAACAGAACGTGCGCTATTGTATCGCTACCGTTAAGGACGGTACTTCCGACAGCTTTCAAAAGCTTGCCGACGACTGCATATGTATTACCGCTAAGGGTAAGCCGATTAAGCCGAAAACAATAGGACAGAAGAAATATTGTAAGGCGATTTCGGACAATACCATTACCTTCGGAGTAGGTCCCGCGGGAACGGGAAAAACCTACCTCGCGGTAGCTATGGCGGTAACGGCGTTCAGAAGTAAGCAGATTAACCGTATCATTTTAACGCGACCCGCCGTTGAAGCGGGAGAAAAGCTCGGATTTCTTCCGGGAGATTTACAGAGTAAAGTTGACCCGTATTTAAGGCCGCTTTACGACGCGCTGTTCGATATGTTGGGTGTGGAAACTTACCACAAATATGTTGAAAAGGGCAATATTGAAATCGCGCCGCTCGCTTATATGAGAGGAAGAACGCTCGACGACAGCTTTATTATCTTGGACGAAGCCCAGAACACTACTAAGGAACAGATGAAAATGTTCCTTACGCGTTTAGGCTTTAACAGCAAGATGGTAATTACGGGCGATATCACTCAGATAGACCTTCCTCACGGAGCTAAAAGCGGACTTAAAGATTGCCTTAGAATACTTAGGGGAATAACCGATATAGCGCAGTGCAGCTTCAATGAAAAGGATGTCGTAAGGCATCGTTTAGTTCAGGACATTATTAAAGCTTACGAAAAAAACGAGGTGAAAAGGAATGACAGAAAATAAAATCCGTGTAATTATCACGAACAAGCAAAAAGCGGTCAAAATTCCTACAGGACTGCGTATGCTCATTAGACGTTGCTGCCATGCCGTACTCGAACTCGAAAAGTTCGAGGGCCCCGCTGAAATTAGTGTAACATTTACTGATAATGAGGAGATTAAAAAGCTCAACGCTCAGTACAGAAACATCGACGCAGCGACAGACGTACTCTCGTTCCCGATGGGCGAAAACGGCAAGTATGACTTAAACCACGAAACAGGAGCAAAAATCCTCGGAGACATTGTAATTTCCATGGAGAAAGCTGTAGAACAGGCGGACGCCTTCGACCACTCGTTACAGAGAGAGGTCGCTTACCTTACAGCGCACAGCGTTCTTCATCTTCTCGGATATGATCACGTTGAAAATATGGAAAAAGTCAGAATGAGAGAAAAGGAAGAACTCGTTATGGAACAGTTGGGACTTCCCGCTTCCTCGAGTTATATTGTATCGGAGTGAAAAAACAGGTAAAGAGTTTTTCCTACGCGTTTTACGGCGTCTGGACCGCGCTGAAAACGGAAGGACACTTAAGGTTTCATTTCGTCGCGGCTGTTTACGTTATAATTTTCAGCTTTCTATATAAATTAAGCGCGGAAAAATTCGCCGTAGTTTCACTTATCATAGCGGGAGTAATCGGCGCGGAGCTGTTTAATACAGCGCTCGAAAGATTGTGCGACACGGTAACTGCCGAGTATGATAAAAACATTAAATTCGTAAAGGATTTAAGCGCGGCGGCGGTACTTGTGTTCGCGGCGGCTGCTGTAGCGGTTGCGTTCTTATTCTATTTCGATTTAAAGAAAATATCGGAGATTGCGGGTAATATTATCGGCACTCCGCCGCTATTGATTTTATTTATACTTTCGATTATAATATCGGTAGTATTTATAGCGGCAGGCCCGATAGGAATTAAGAAATTTTTTAACAAATTATTTCACAGATAAAAGTCGGCACTTGTGCCGGCTTTTGTTGTAGCTTGACCACAGCCGTGAAAGAGGTATATTATGAATAATAATCAAAATAAAAAATCAGCGTTTATCGCGATAGTAGGACGACCAAATGTGGGCAAAAGCTCGCTTTTAAACCGTATGCTCGGAGCTAAGATAGCTATAGTGTCAAGCAAGCCCCAAACTACCCGAAACAGAATTACAGGCGTACTCACCGAAGGCGACGTTCAGCTCGTTTTCGTGGATACACCGGGTATGCACAAGCCGAAGAACAGTCTCGGAAAATATATGGTGCGTTCGGTAAGCGAGAGCGTTAACGGCGTGGACTGCTGTATGCTCGTAGTGGAAGCCGGCAAAGAAGCGGGT
>JAHKZS010000121.1 GCA_020626545.1 bacterium | reverse complement strand
TTTACCCTTGATTGCTGCTTTAAAATGTGTATGATTATTCAGTGGGCTTTTGAAAATTTTTACTTTTTCCTATTGACAAATTTATAGCCGGCTGCTTAATATTTTTATGGAATTCTACCTTTATAAAATCTCTGTTTTTAAAGGCTTCTTTTCCTATCTCGCCTACGGGATGACCGTCAATCTTATCGGGGACGATATAAATCCCCTTAACCTTAGTTCTAAGATATTTTACAATCTGTACGTCCGTATCGCTTACGTAACTCGAATCCACGAGACAATCCTCGTATGTATGATAAACGGCGGGCTTGTACTGATACAAACCGTCTGAGCTCGTATAGATTACATCTTTTTCAAGACGGTCAGCTTCACCGTTTTCAGACGTTACGGCATTTACGGCAAGATAAGCCGACAACGCGATAACAACAGTCAATACTAACGCGGTGATTTTATTCATAAAAACATCTCCTTTATTTCAACTTCTTGAACAGGAAGCCGTTTTTCTTAGCGTATTTATACGCGGCGGAGTCTTTATAGCCGGTAATCTTAAAGTTGTCGTTTTTATCGTAGCTGTAGTCGTAGTAGTTAATATAGCCGAGGGCGTATTTTCCGATTTTCTTAACTGTTTTCGGAACAGTTACTTTGTTGAGTTTTCTGCACTCGGCGAAGTCCTCGCGGTAGATTTTCTTAATATCCTTGGAAATTTTTACGGTTTTAAGCTTGTTACAAGCGAAGCAAAGTCCGCCGTCAGAGGACTTGGTTTTAGGGATAGAGATTTTACGAAGCGACTTACAACCCTCGAACACTCCCCAACCGAGCTTAAGCTTAGAGTTACCCTCGAACTTAACGGTTTTTAGAGCGGTATTCATCGCGAACGCGTTGGACTTAATCTCGGTAACGCTTTTCGGAATACTTACAGTCTTTAGGGAGAGGTTATTTTTAAAGGAGTTCATTCCGATTTTCTTAACTGTAGAAGGCAGCTTAACGCTCTTAAAAGCGCAGTAGTCGAACGCTCTCGTGCCTATAGTTTTAACGCCCTTATTAAAAGTAATCTTACCGAGCTTAGAAGCTTTATAGAAGGCTTTTTTGTAGATAGTTTTAACCGACTTAGGTACAGTGAGATTCTTAGCGGTTTTGCCTGCGGGATAGGTTATAAGCTTGGTCTTTTTCTTATTATACAGTACACCTTTTTTGGAGCTGTAGTAGTTATTCTTCTTACTTACGGTAAATGACTTTAGGTTAAAGCAGTTTGAGAACGCTTCGTCGGCGATTGAGGAAACTTTCTTGGATATACTAATCTTTTTTATACCCGACTCCGCGAAAGCCTTATACTTAATCTTCTTGACCTTGGACGGAATAGCGATAGAGGTTAACTCGGTATCGCCGCTGAACATATAGGCTTTAATTTCGGTTAAGTTAGAACTGAGTTTAACGGAGCTAAGCGAAGCGCATCTATAAAATGCCGACTCGCCGAGGGCATTTACCGTATCGGGAACGGTGATACTCTCGAGACTGTCGCAATAAGCGAACGCCGATGTGCCGATAGAGGTTACCTTGGCGGGTATTTCGATTTTTGTGAGCGCGGTATGCCAGAAAACCTCGTCTTCAATCGAGCTGAGCTTAGACGGAAGCGTAATTTGGTAGAGATTTTCGCAACCCGAGAACGCTCCTAAACGGATACTCGTAACGCTGTCGGGAATATTTACGGTAGTTAGGCCTACACAACAACTGAACGCTCCCGAACCAATAGACTTAACGCTCGACGGAATAGTCACCTTGTCGAGATGTTCATCATAAGAGAAAGAGTAACCTCCGATAGCCGTAACCTTGTGGCCGTTGATTGAGCCGGGGATAGTGATGTCGGATTTATCACCGAGATAATCGGTAATAACAGCATCGCCCGAAGCGGTTACGTCGTACTCGAAGTCTGACTTATCCTCTAAAGCCGACACGCTTACCGCGTCTATAGCCGCACTTCCCGCGAGCATTAATCCTGCTAACAATAGAGATGTAATTTTTTTAAGTTTCATAATGAATACCTCCTTATTAATAATAATGTAAAATTGCATCTTCACTATAGTAGTGTCAAGAAATCCCAAAAAAGTTTCAAAAATTTCGAAAAATTTTTATCTTTGTATACTTGCACAAAAACAGAGTTCTCAATTTGTGCACAATTACATAAAGAAAACTCCGAAGCTATGCCTCGGCGTTTATTATTATTCTATAATGGAATTATAAGCTTTCAGCTACAATATCCTTTACAGCGGATAAAGCTTCGTCAATTTTAGAAACGTCCTTAGCTCCGGCCATAGCCATATCGGGTTTACCGCCGCCGTTACCGCCCGTAAGCTGAGCGGCAGCTTTTACAATTTTGCCCGCGTTAAGTCCTAAAGCAAGCGCTTCCTTACCGCAAGCGCAGGCGAAAGTACCCTTACTGCCCGTTACTCCGCAGAGTACAACAACGGCTTTCTGATTGCGGTCAAGGCACATATTACACATATCCTTGAGCTGACCGCCCTGAACGTCCTGAACCTTAGAGGTAATCACGCTAACGCCGTTAACGTCAACCGACGACGATAAAATACCGTCGAGCTGAGATAAGGCGAGTTTATTTTTAAGGGCTTCAATCTCTCTGTCCTTAGATTTCATTTCTTCGACGAATTTAGTCATAGCGGCAACGAGCTTTTTCGGGTCGTTGAGCTTGAACACGCTCGCCGCTTCGCCTATCATAGTTACGGCGTTGTTGATATATCTTAACACGCCGATACCTGTCATAGCCTCTATACGTCTAACGCCCGCGGCTACCGAACCTTCCTGGCGGATTTTGAACAGTCCGAGCTTAGAGGTATTATCAACGTGAGTACCTCCGCAAAGCTCAACCGAGAAATCTCCGGCCTTTACTACTCGTACAACGTCGCCGTATTTTTCGCCGAACAACGCCATAGCGCCGAGTTTTTTAGCCTCGTCGATAGGCATCTCGCGTGTTTCAACATCGATACCCTCGAGGATTTTTCTGTTTACAAGTCTTTCCACTTCGATAAGCTCCTTAGCAGTCATAGCCTCGAAGTGGGTAAAGTCGAAACGAACGGACTCATCGGTAACAAGCTGGCCCGCCTGCTCGACATGAGTTCCGAGCACCTCTCGTAAAGCCGCCTGGAGTAAGTGAGCGGCGGTATGGTTACGGCGGATACTCTCGCGTCTTTCGGAGTCGATAGAAAGCTTAACCTTATCCCCTACAGTAAGCGCGCCGTTCTCGACGGTTACGCTGTGCAGGAAGATTCCGCTGTTGTCTTTAGTTGTATTATCAACGCTAACCTTAGCGTTTTCGGCAGTGATATATCCCGTATCGCCGACCTGTCCGCCGGACTCGGCGTAGAACGGAGTTTTAGCGGTAACGACAATCGCGCTCTCGCCCTCGGAAACCAAATCCACACGCTCGCCGTCACGTACTATAGCGAGCACCTCGCTGTCGGCGTTATAGTCGGTATAGCCGACGAACTCGGTAGCGTTAATATCGGACATATCGGTTGTATCGGAAATCCAAGCGTCAGCGCCCGCGTTCTTTCTGGCCTTACGGCTTCGGGTTTTCTGCTCTTTAAGCAGCTCTCTGAAACGCTCGACGTCAACCTTGATGCCCGATTCCTGAGCGATTTCACGGGTTAAGTCTATCGGGAATCCGAATGTATCGTTGAGCTTAAACGCGTCCTCGCCCGAGATAGCCTTGTCGGCTTTATCAATAATAGCGTTGAGAAGTTCCATACCCTGATCAATTGTGCGGGCAAAGTTCTCCTCCTCAACCTTAATAAGCTTGGTGATAAAGTCCTGCTTTTCTCTTAACTCGGGATAAGCGGACTCGTTCTCCTTGATAACAGTATCACAGATTTTATAGAGGAACGGCTCTTTATAACCTAAAAGTCGTCCGTGGCGCGCGGCGCGTCTTAAAAGACGTCTTAAAACGTATCCTCTGCCCTCGTTAGACGGCATAACTCCGTCGGAAATCATAAATGTGGTGGAACGAATATGGTCGGTAATTACTCGAAGCGAAATATCTGTCTTTTCGTCCTCGCCGTATTTTACGCCGACAACGTCGCTGATATGCTTCATAATATTCTGGACAGTATCTACAAGGAAAAGATTATCGACATTCTGCATTACGCATGCTAAACGCTCAAGTCCCATACCTGTATCGATATTCGGGTGTTCGAGCGGAGTGTAGTTGTTCTTACCGTCGTTATCGAACTGAGTAAATACGAGGTTCCAAACCTCCATATATCTATCGCACTCGCAGCCTACCTTACAGTCGGGCTTACCGCAACCGTGCTCCTCGCCTCGATCGTAGTAAATCTCGGAACAAGGACCGCAGGGACCGCTTCCGTGCTCCCAGAAGTTATCGGCTTTTCCGAGACGAACCATATGGCTCTCCTCTACGCCGACCTGTTTAGTCCAAATATCGAAAGCCTCGTCGTCGTCCTGATAAACCGAAACGTAGAGCTTTTCCTTAGGAATATCGAGTACCTCGGTAAAGAACTCCCAAGCCCAAGCGATAGCCTCTTTCTTAAAATAATCGCCGAAAGAAAAGTTTCCGAGCATCTCGAAATAAGTACCGTGGCGGTCGGTTTTACCGACTTCCTCGATATCGGGTGTACGGATACATTTCTGGCAGGTAGTAACCCTGGTTTTAGGCGGAGTAATCTCGCCTGTAAAATATTTTTTCATAGGAGCCATACCGCTGTTAATAAGCAGTAAGCTTTTATCGTCCTTAGGAATAAGAGGGAAAGAAGGTAGTCTTAAACAACCCTTGCTCTCCATAAATGATAAAAATTTCTCTCTTAATTCATTAAGACCTGTCCATTCCATTTTTTATATCTCCTCGTAAAGTTTTTTCGTTTCTATTAACTGTTACCTGTAACCTATAAGCTGTCACATATAACCTATTACCTGTAAACCTACATCCTTTTAATTCTAATAACCGCTCCCGCGGGGATAGGTTTATCGGCAGTCATAGTAAGTCGTTCCTTAGCGTGCGGAGCGCTTTCGACTTCTTCTCCGTTTTCGTTAACAAGCTTTAGGCACTTTGTATTAAAAGGTACTCCCTCGGGCGAAAGCACGTCGAGCGTATCGCCGACAAAGAACTTATTTCGCTGGGTAATTTCGCACTCGGTACCATTATTTTTCTCACAAAAAGCCACGACGTCGTAGTGACGGATATATCCGCCGTTGTCGGTAACCTGACCGGGTTCGCTTCCAAAGAAAAAGCCCGTATTATACTCACGGTGGCTGATTTTTTCGGTTTCTTCCTTTATCCAGTCGGGAAGCTTAAAGCCGTCGGGATTATTCATATACTCGTCGATAGCGTGGCGGTAAGCGTTAGTCGTAACGGCTACATAGTAACTCGACTTAGCCCTGCCCTCGATTTTAAGGCTCGACACACCCGCTTTTACAAGCTCGGGTATATGCTCTATCATACACAAATCGCGCGAGTTGTAGAGGTAAGTTCCCTTACCGTCCTCCTCTACGGGAAAGAACTGGCCCTCTCGGTTTTCCTCGAAAAGATGGTACTTCCACCTGCACGGCTGGGCGCAGTCTCCGCGGTTAGCGTCACGCCCTGTCATATAGCTCGAGATAAGGCATCTTCCCGAAAACGACACACACATAGCGCCGTGGACGAATGTCTCGATTTCGAGCTCCTTAGGAGTTTTGGCTCGTAAGGAAGCTATCTCGTTCAAGCTCAGCTCCCTCGCGAGAACTACCCTCGCAGCGCCCATATTATAAAGCGCGTTAGCGGTCAGGTGATTAGTAACACCCGCCTGGGTCGAGACGTGCAAATCGACATTCGGAGCGTATTTTTTAGCGAGTTCCATAACTCCGACGTCGGCTATTATAAACGCGTCAACTCCCGCGTCCTCGGCAAATTCGAGGAATGCGGGAAGTCGGTCCACCTCGTAATCACGAGGCAGTGTATTACACGTTAGATGTACTTTTACATTATTTTTATGAGCGAACTCACACGCTTTTTTCAGCTCGTCGTTATCGAAATTCGCGGAAGCGGTTCTCATTCCGAATTCTTTTCCTGCTAAATAAACAGCGTCCGCGCCGAATTTTACAGCTGAGTTTAAGCACTCAAAGTCACCCGAAGGCGACAACAATTCAGGTTTTATCATATAATCCCTTCAAATATATATTAACCTACTCTGGCGAGGTTAGCGTTCTGATCGTAGAGGTTAGTAGCGTAATACGGAGTTCCGTCCTTAGCGTGACAGAAGTATAGATAGTCGGTATCATCGGGATAAATTGCCGCCATAATAGCTTTCATTCCCGGGTTACAGATAGGTCCGGGCGGCAGTCCGATTATTTTATACGTATTATACTTACTCTTAAAAGTCTTTTTCTTATCCACGGGAATTTTCTTCTTACTGCGGAAAGGATAGTACCTGGTAGAATCGAGACTAAGTTTACCTACGCCCTGGTTTATATCGGCATTTAGACGGTTATGGAGAATCGAGCTGATTTTATACATATCGTCCTCGTTAGCGGCTTCAGCCTGGATAATTGAAGCCATAGTCAGAATCTGTTGGAGAGTATACTTACTCTCTTTCGAGAGCTTTTTAACGTTTACAGCTTTCTTATATCCATCGACATTCTGGTTATTATAAATCCTCTCCTCGTAGTCGTTGAGCATACGAGTAATAGTAAGCTTGGGGTCTTCGTTGTGATAACACTCGTATGTATCGGGGAATAAATAACCCTCGAGTTTATAGTAACGCTTTTTAGCGTTTTTGATACTTTGTAAGAAATCGTAGTCCTCGTCGAAATAATTTGAGTTACAAAGCTTTAAGAACTCGTTTTTATCGGCGATAACATCCTTTTTGTAGAGTTTATCGGCAATTTCTCTAACGCTCATACCCTCGGTTACGGTGAGCTTAATTGTATCGGTACGGTTGGACATAGACTGCAAATAATTTACGATAGCCTCGTAGTCCATATTAGTTTTCATATTAAACGTACCCTGGGTAAAATCGTCGGCGTTCTTAGTAACCGTAGCGTACATTTTAAAGAAAAGTTCTTCCTTAATAACGCCCTTGCTCCAGAGAGCCTTAGCCACATCGTCGAGTTTAGGGTTTTCGGGAATATCGACTGTAACTTTATTTTCTTCGGCTCGGTTTACAGCGAGCATATCGTTAACGCCTACCAGTAAAAACATAGACAGCATTATAGCCACAAGCGCTACGGAACTCCACCAAATTATCCTGAAGCGGCGGGTGTTGGTATGGTCGGCGTACTTCATCTGGCGTTTTTCCTCACGTTTTTCACGCTTGCGGATATTTTTGGAGTTACGTTTCATCTGCTCTTTTAAATCGTTATCCGAAAAAGAGTTTATAGATTTATGACTTTCATCATCGTAATTATCCATATCACGATAATCCTCGCCTACAGCGAGGTCGTCGTCGTTGATATTCATATGAAAGCTTTGAACCTTTTTTCTTCGCAACTCATTTATTTCGTTTTGGTCGAAAGAATTATTATCGTTAGCCATAATCTATCCTACCTTGTGTCTATAGTAAATTTATCTGTAACAACGAGATTAATCGGTTTATCATAATAGCCGAGCGGAAGTTCGTTTTCGATACATCTAGAATAACATACCCCTACTGTCAGCCCTTTATAGTCCGAAATATAGCGGTCGTAGTACCCTTTACCGAAGCCTAAGCGGTAGCCGTTTTGGTCGAACACAAGCCCCGGGACTATCATTAAATCGGAGCTTTCGGCTTTTTCGCAAACTTCAATATCGGGTTCCAAAAGTCCGTAAAAGCCGTCCTTTAAGTCCTCGTACGAGTTTATATAGTAAAACTCTATAGTTGTAGTGTCAACATCGCACAGAGGCACGGCAACTTTTTTTCCGCTATTTAACGCGTCGTTTATAACAGCCTCGGTATCGACCTCAATATCCTTAGAGATAAAGGCGAATATCGAATCCGCGCTTTTATATTCGGGTAAAGCGGTAAGCCTTTCGAAAATCTTTCTGTCGAGTTCTTTTTTTAAATCCGCGGAAAGATTTTTCCGAAGCTTTTTATATTTCGAGCGCAGCTCGGTTTTCTTCTGTTTAAGATTTTTTACGGGCATTGCATAGTCTCGCTCACGTGTTTAGCGACCTCGGCGGAAGCTAAGCTCTCGGCGATTAAAAGTCCGAACGGAATTGTACAGCCCGCGCCCTTGCCCGTGATATATTTTCCGTCACGAACGGCGGGTTCTCCCGTAAAGTTGACCTTATCGGCGTTCACTTCGCAGCCGGGGAAGCAAGTAGCGTTCTTGCCGTCGAGCAGTCCTTTTTTAGCGAGGATAGACGGCGCGGCGCAGATAGCGCAGACGTACTTATCGTTCTCGACAGCGAAGTCTAAAACTCCGTCAACGAACTCGGACGAGCCGAGGTTCCTTGTACCGTCAAGCCCTCCTGGGAGGATTACGGCGTCAAGACGGTCGAGCTCTACCTCGTCGGGTAAGATATCCGCCTCGACTTTTATTTTACAGGAAGCGGTAACTGTTTTGCCAGTAACGCCTACGGTGAGCAAATCGAGTTTTGCCCGGCGTAAAACGTCTACGGTAGTTAAAGCTTCGGTGATTTCAAATCCGTCAGCAAGCATTAAATATATCATATTTACCTCCAATTTAGGATATAGGATATAGGATTTAGGGTGTAGAATATCGTCTTACCACTTACGACTTTCCACTGTTCATTCCAAACTAAGTCCTACATACACATTCTCAGGCTTATAGCCCGTTATAGATTTCATCATAGCGAAACGTTCAGGCTCGCTTTTATCGCCGAAAAACTTTTGATTTGGTGACAGATGGAACACAAATTTATCGTTAGAAAATACATTTAAAAGGGCGTGTATCATATACGGAGCGTTTCTATCGTCGCAGATAAACTCCGAAACATAACAGCGTTCTCCCTCGTCATACGCTACGGCGTAGCCGTAATTATTCTTTATAATTTTAGCCCCGTAGAGCTCGTTATATTCAAAGGCATAGTTAATAAAATTATTATTCCAAAAAAGAAAATTATCTTTAAGCACCCTGTTGCGAATACCGCAGTATCCGCCGACTACAAGCTCCGTTTCCTCGAAAGGCTTTTCCAAACTCTTTAGCTCAACCCGAGTAAACTCCGCTGTATTTGAAGTAAGTGGTTTAAACCCAAGTCCGCCGTAGTAATCATACAGAGAATCACTCGCGGGAAGCGTTATACAAACCTCTTGGGCGGTAATAGAAAGAGCGTAATGGATAAGACCTTTCATAATACCGGCGCCCCGAAACTCGTCCTTAGTAGCGGCGGCGTAAAGATAGCCCGCTTTTCGACCGTTTAGGGTAGTCGGGATAATGTAAACCATAGAAATAAGCTCGTCGCTCTCATAGCAGACGTAGCATATTTCGGGTTTAAATATTCTTTTAAAGAATAATTCTAACGCTTCATCGTTTTCGTCAAAGACATTTTTAAATAATTCTTTTAAAGAATTAATATCCTTTTCCTCAGATATTCTCAGCTTTATCATTTTTAACTCCCGAATAGCGTTTAAGGATTACGACAGGGTGATACGAAAGCTTCGCCTGGCGCAGAGATTCGATACCCATATCTTCTTCCCTGTTAATAAACTCGAACCCGACTAAGGTTTTTACGAACTCGTTATTAACCTTAGCGTATACGCCGTCGTACTCGACGAGCGCTTTTTCAAAAATAACATCAAAGGTCTTTTTGTTAATCTCACAGCCCATAGTCATAGCAACAGGCTCATCCTCAACATAAAGGATACCGCCGTGCATTTTAAGCTGTTCGTAGTTCTCGAAAGTTTCCTCGATCGCCTTATACTCCTCGTTGGTATGGGGGTTAATGTCACGGCTTTTACACCATTTTTCAGCGACTTTTAACGCGTCTCGCTTATTCTCTTTTTTGATACATACAAAACTCCACTTAGGATAAGTTCTGTTGAATTTAGAAATATGGTTTCGCTTAGCGTGGAAGCGTTTGCCGGGTAAAATCGAGAGGTCGTAGTTTCGGTAGATATAATCCTCGTCGCCTAATAATTCTTTAAAAGAAAATTTATAACCTGTTATCTCAACTAACTTCTGCTTTTGGGCGGAAGTGAGCATAACGAAGTTAGCTTCGATCTGGCGGTGTTTAGCGTCCTTAAAAATCTCGGCAACTACAGCCGTAGGATCTCCCTCGCCTATCGGGAAACAATATCCCCACGGCTTACCGTCACGGAAATACGCGAGCACAAGGAATCCGTCGAATATACAAATTTTAATATTATATTTATTTCTCCATATATAGATATTAGCGGTATTAAAGTCACAGCCCATAGTTCCGTAATTTTCGCATATTTTGCGAATATACGCCAAATCATCTAATACGGGTGTTTTAAAATCCAGCATTATTAATTTCTCCAGTTCAATCGTCGGTTTAGTAGTATAGTGGATAGTGATTAGCGGGTAGTGGTTAGTTGATAACTACACACTCCGTAAACCAAATCCTACATCCTATTAATAATCACTGCCTTAATTTCATCAGCGATTTCTTCTATAGTTTTCATCTCTCTGTTTTCGGTACAGCTTACCTTAACCCAGCCGAGTTTATCGGCGGCGTAGAGAGCTGATTTTCTGCATTCGAGCAGAAAGTTAACGTTTTTTTCGTGTAAATCTTTTTTATTCTCATCGCCCGCGTATCTTTTAGACATAAGCTTTTGGGATACGTCGGGTTCAACGTCCAGATAAACCACTAAATCAGGTTTAGGGACTTTAATTTTATTGTACTCAAAATCCTCCTGAAAAGCGATATAGTCGTCCCACTCACTCTCAGGAAGCTTAGACATCTGGTAGATAATATTAGAGGTAGCGTAACGGTCGGCTAAAATATAGGAGCCGTTCTCGTAATCCTCTTTCCAAAATTTAAGGTAACTCGCGATACGATCGACGGTATAAAAAGCCGCCGCGGCGTAAGCGTTAACGTCGTCAGGATTATCCCCGAACTCGCCGCCTAAGTACATTTTAACGAGCGCGGAGCTTAAGTTATCGTAATCGGGAAAGGTAAGCTTTTTTACCTTTTTGCCCTCGGATTCGAAGGACTTTTTTAAAATTTCGGTTTGGGTAGCTTTACCCGAGCCGTCCAAGCCCTCGATAACGATAAACTTACCTGCCATACTTCTCCCTCATTTCTTTCATTTTTCCGCAGGACATATTGCCCTCGGGACAAGGCCCGAACAGACACGACGGTCCGCATTTAGAAAACAGATTCGGAGCAACCTTTAAGCACTCGAGCAACATCTGCTCCGCGACTTCGCGGATTTCCCACTGAGCTCGGTTGCAACAGCGGTGAGCGAAGAAGTTTTCGAGGCTTCGTGTATTGAATGTGCAGATAATTTTTGTAGTGCAGGCGTTCGGCAGAACAAAACGCGCGTCCTCGTTAGCCTTTTTTACGAAAGAATTGTAAAGCTTTTTATTCTCAGCCTTAAAGCTCTCGCAAATCTCCTCATCGGTACCGCTAATTTCGGGAGCCGCTTCACGTACATAGCCCGCGATGAGCGAGTCGCGGATTTCTCTGTACGCTTCGGACTGCATATCTATTACCTTTTTGTAGGCGTTATAAGCCTTTTCGTTTTTCTCGATTTCGGGCGGAGTTACGAACTCGAACTTAGTGCCGTCAACGTATCTCTGCGACTGCTGAGAATAGGAAGCGATTCTGTGGCGCACGAGTTGGTGCGAGCAGGCACGGCTTATACCCTCGATACCGAAGGTAAAGGTCGCGTGTTCGAAAGGACTTCCGTGACCGAGGTCGGAGAGCATCTTTATAAAACGAGTAGTGCTTTCCTCGTCGAGACCATCTTTAATATGTTCAATATCCGAAGCCGCGTAACAGAGTTTCGCTGCCATAGCGACAACCTGTTCGGCGTCGGGAGTATAAGCTAAAAGTTTAACAACGGGTTTCATATCAATATCCCCTTTTTTCAAAAATTCTACAAAATTCTATACCGTTTAATTGTATCATAAATCGCCGTTAAATACAATAGTAAAAAGCTAAAAAAAGGGACTGCGAACGCAATCCCTTAAAATTTTGATTTATTTGTAATTGCGCATTACGAATTGCGCATTGCGAATTATTTTAATATCTTCTTCAAATACTGTCCCGTGTACGAGCCCTCGACCTTAGCGACCTTTTCGGGAGTACCCTGAGCTACGATTTCTCCGCCGTAGTTACCGCCCTCGGGGCCGAGGTCGATAATATGGTCGGCAATCTTAATTAGGTCGAGATTATGCTCGATAACGATAACGGTATTTCCGCCGTCAACGAGCTTATTTAGAACCTCGCTGAGCCTGTGTACGTCGGCGATATGAAGTCCCGTAGTCGGCTCGTCCAGGATATATACGGTACGGCCTGTGCTTCGTTTAGCAAGTTCGGTCGCAAGCTTAACACGCTGAGCCTCACCGCCCGAGAGCGTAGTCGCGGGCTGGCCGATTTTAATATAGCCGAGTCCTACCTCGTAGAGAGTTCTAAGCTTACGCTCAATTTTCGGGATAGATTTAAAGAACTCTAAACCCTCCTCGACGGTCATCTCCAAAACGTCGTGGATAGACTTGCCCTTATACTTAACCTCTAAGGTTTCGTGGTTATATCTTCTTCCCTTACAAACGTCGCACGGCACATAAACGTCGGGTAAAAAGTGCATTTCTATCTTGATAATACCGTCGCCCTGACAGGCTTCGCAGCGGCCGCCTTTTACGTTGAATGAGAATCGGCTCTGGGTATATCCGCGCATTTTAGCCTCGGAAGTAGTCGAGAACAGCGCGCGTATATCGGTAAACACGCCCGTGTATGTAGCGGGGTTACTTCGGGGAGTTCTGCCGATAGGGCTCTGGTTTATGTTGATTACCTTATCGAGATTCTCAAGCCCCTTAATGCTCTTATGCTTACCCGCGCGGATTTTTGCGCGGTTGAGTTCGCTCGCGAGCTTTTTATAGACAATTTCGTTGACGAGTGAGCTTTTTCCCGAGCCGGACACTCCCGTTACGCAAATAAACTTTCCGAGCGGGAATTTTACGTTAATATTCTTTAAGTTATTCTGAGCGGCGCCCTTTACCTCGAGGAATAAGCCGTTGCCTTTACGGCGTTTTTCGGGTACGGGGATAAAGCGTTTTCCGCTTAGATACTGACCTGTAACAGAATTTTCACAGGCTTTAATCTCCTCTACTGTACCCTCGGCGATAACCTCTCCGCCGTGGATACCCGCGCCCGGGCCGATGTCAATAATATGGTCGGCGGCGTACATAGTTTCCTCGTCGTGTTCAACTACAATAACAGTATTTCCGACGTCGCGCAGATGCTTTAAAGTTCCGAGGAGCTTTTCGTTATCGCGCTGGTGAAGTCCGATACTCGGTTCGTCGAGCACGTACATTACGCCCATAAGCGACGAGCCTATCTGGGTAGCTAATCTGATACGCTGGCTCTCACCGCCCGAAAGCGTTCCGCTCGAGCGCGACAGCGTTAAGTAGCCTAAGCCGACGCTGTTTAAGAAATTAAGGCGTTCCTTAACCTCCTTAAACACGGCTTTTCCGATAAATCTGTCACGCTCCGAAAGCTCTGATGTTTTTATAAAATCGAGAGCTTCGACAACCTGCATATCACAGAACTCGGCGATATTTAGCCCGCCGACTGTAACGGCAAGACTCTCCTTAGACAGCCTTCTTCCGCCGCATTCGTCGCAGGGAATTTCAGCCATATAGCCCTGAATTTCGTCCTTAATCCATGCGCTTGTGGTTTCTTTAAATCGGCGCTCGAGGTTATTAACTATACCTTCAAATGGACGTTTCATAATTCTTTCGTCGCCGAACGGCATTCTTCGGCGAAGGGTAAGTTCCTCGCCGTTAGTGCCGTAAAGCAGTATATTAATTATCTTCTCGGGTAATTCTCCGAGAGGCGTATTCACGCTGAATTTATACTTTTTAGCGAGCGCCTGGAAGTACATTTCGGCGATAGAGTTGCCCTCCATAGCCCAACCGCTTCCCTTTAGTCCGCCCTGAGCGATACTGAGCTCGGGGTTAGGTATAATAAGCTGAGGGTCAACTTTAAGGAACACACCTAAGCCTGTACATTTCGGGCAGGCGCCGAAAGGATTGTTGAACGAGAACATTCTCGGGGTAAGCTCGTCAACGCTGACGCCGTGTTCGGGACAGGCGTAGTTTTGGGAAAAGGTTAAATCCTCCTGTCCTATAACGTTTACGGTAATAAGTCCGTTCGTGAGCTTAGAGGCGGTTTCGAGAGAATCCGCAAGACGCGAGCGTATACCGTCCTTTACGACAAGACGGTCAACTACTATATCAATATTGTGTTTTTTATTTTTTTCGAGTTCAATTTCTTCGGAGAGGTCGTATATCTCGCCGTCGGCTCTGACGCGGACAAAGCCCGCTTTTCTCGCCTTTTCGAACTCCTTTTGCTGAGTACCTTTTCTGCCCTTTACGACAGGCGCCATAATCTGAATTTTAGTACCTTCCTCGAGCGATAAAACGCTGTCGACAATCTGGTCGATTGACTGCTGGGAAATCTCCCGTCCGCAGACGGGACAGTGCGGAATACCGATTCTAGCGAATAAAAGACGGAGATAGTCGTAGATTTCGGTAACGGTTCCGACAGTAGAACGCGGATTATGGGAAGTAGTTTTCTGGTCGATAGAAATTGCGGGCGAAAGTCCCTGGATTTCATCTACATCGGGCTTATTGCTCTGACCTAAAAACATTCTCGCGTAAGAGCTAAGACTCTCGACATAACGCCTTTGTCCCTCGGCGTAGATAGTATCGAAAGCGAGCGAGCTTTTTCCCGAACCCGAAAGTCCCGTAATTACAACGAGCTTATCTCTCGGAATACCTACGTTTATATTTTTTAAATTGTGCTGGCGCGCGCCTTTAACAATTATCTGTTTACTCATTTCTAAACCTCTTTAACAGTATTAGAATCATTATAAACGTTTGTGCGATAAAATTCAAGAGGTATTTTCATATTTTCACACGTAAAAACGGTCGGAAAATAATGTAATTCTCCGACCGTAGTTTTTTATTTTCGGAACATTAATCCTCAGAAGTTTCGTCAGCGGTTTGCTCAACTGTTTCCTCAACTGTTTCTTCAACAATATCCTCGGCGTCTTCGTCGGCTTCTTCTTCCCAAACGAATGTGCCGTTCATAACCTTTTCGAAATCGTCGCTGTGCATCTTCTCGTTCTTGATAAGATATTTAGCGATTTCGTGAAGCTTGTCGATATTCTCCTTAAGAATTCTTTCCGCTTCGCCGTAGGCTTTCTTTACGATTGAGATTACGAGTTCATCAATCTTAGCCGCGGTTTCTTCGGAATAATCCTTAACGTGTCCCATATCTTTTCCGAGGAATACCTCTCCGCTCTGCTGACCGTAAGCTATGGGTCCGAGTTCATCGGTCATACCGTACTTGGTAACCATATTACGAGCGGTTTTGGTAGCCTTTTCAATATCGTTGGACGCGCCTGTGGATATATCGTCGAGAATAAGCGCTTCGGCTACACGTCCGCCTAAAGCGACTACAATATCCTCGAACATCTCGTTTCTCGACATATAGGATTTATCCTCTGTAGGAAGCGGCATTGTATATCCGCCCGCCATACCGCGAGGTATAATCGAGATTTCGTGGACAGGATCCTGAGTTTCGCAAACGTGGAAAAGTATAGCGTGGCCCGCTTCGTGATAAGCGGTGAGCTTCTTTTCTTTATCGCTCATAACCTTGCTCTTTTTCTCCGCGCCCGCTACTACCTTAATAGTAGCTTCCTCGATTTCTTTCATAGTAATAGCCTTTTTATTCGCTCTCGCGGCGAGTAAAGCGGCTTCGTTTAGTAAGTTTTCGAGGTCGGCGCCCGTAAAGCCGGCGGTAGTTTTCGCGATAGTTCTAAGCTTAACATCGGGAGCAAGGGGTTTCTTGCGGGCGTGAACCTTTAAGATAGCCTCACGGCCGTTAATGTCGGGATAGCTTACGATAACCTGTCTGTCGAATCGACCGGGACGCATAAGCGCGGGGTCTAAGATATCGGGACGGTTAGTAGCGGCAATCATAATAACGCCCTCGTTAGCTCCGAAGCCGTCCATCTCAACAAGGAGCTGGTTTAAGGTCTGTTCTCTTTCGTCGTGGCCGCCGCCGAGACCCGCGCCTCGCTGACGTCCTACGGCGTCGATTTCGTCGATAAACACAATACAGGGAGAGTTCTTCTTAGCCTGATCGAATAAATCACGCACACGTGACGCGCCGACGCCGACGAACATTTCTACGAAGTCGGAACCCGAAATCGAGAAGAACGGCACTCCCGCCTCACCCGCGACAGCTCTCGCGAGCAAGGTTTTACCTGTTCCCGGAGGGCCTACGAGAAGTACGCCCTTAGGGATTCTGGCGCCGAGGGTATTGTATTTTTCGGGAGATTTAAGAAATTCTACAATTTCCTCGAGCTCCTCTTTTTCCTCGTCGGCTCCCGCTACGTCGTCAAACGTCGTTTTACGTTTTTCGTCGTTGGTATTTTTAATTTTAGCCTTGCCGAAACTCATCTCTTTACCGCCGAGACCGGCTGAGCCCATACGGCGCATAATAAAGAACCAGAACGCTATTATCAGCACGAACAGAATAATAGTCGGCAGTATATTCATAAGGAAAGAGTTGTCGGTTTTTCTTACCAAGTCGTAGGTCATACCTTTATTACGGCTTACGTAAGGCTTTATATCAACTCTGAATTCCTCGGGATCGGCTATAGTACCTGTAACTACGGTTTTCTTCTTGTCGTTAAGAGTAATCTTAATCGCGCCTGTGCCGTAATTAAGCTGGTAATCCTTAACCTGACCTTTTTCGAAATAACCAACCATTGTAGAGGTTTTGACTGTTTCGCCCTGCTGCTGTGAATTAAAAAGCAGAGTTACGAGCAGTATTACCACGATAGGTATTCCGATATAAAAGAGCAGATTACGGGTTTTCTTTTTATTATCCAATACTCATTCACTCCTTAATATAGTATTGTAATTATCTTTCGATTTATTAAGAATAGACTTCGGGTTTTAAAATTCCGACATACGGCAGAGTACGGTATTTCTCGGCGTAATCGAGTCCGTAACCTACGATAAACGCGTCGGGGATAACCTTTCCGACATACTCTACGGGAACTTCTACCTTTCTTCTGTCTGGTTTATCAAACAGGGTTACCATTTTAACAGATTTAGCGCCCTTCGCCATAAAGTATTTAACAAGGAAGCTGAGCGTATTGCCCGAGTCGATAATATCCTCGACAATAAGTAAATCCTTACCCACGATAGACTGGGAAATATCCTTGAGTACGTTAACACGGCCTGTGCTTTCGGTACCGTCGGCGTAGGAAGATACTACAACGAAGTCGATTTTAAAGTCGTTTTTCATAGCTTTCATAAGGTCAGCCATAAACAGAACGCTTCCCTTAAGAACGCCCACCATAAGCCAATCCTTATCCTGATAATCGCGGTCGATTTCAGCAGCCAGACGCTCTACAATTTCCTTGATTTCACTTTCACTTACCAGAATTTTTTCCAAATCCTTATGCATACCAATACTCCTTTATATTACTTAAAATTTTTCTATAATAAATCCGCTTTCGTTATAGGCTCGGGCGTTTTCCGAGGCGCCTATTCCGTCTATCCAGTAAACCTCGCTGCCGTTTGCGAGAATTAGGACAGAATCCCGATTTTCTTCGGGAATTTTAAGCTCATTAAATAGCTTTTTAAGCGATTTAGTTACCTTTCTTTTTGGCAGGGTGAACTTATCCCCCGCCTGTCTTGTCCTGAAAACAGGATGTTTATTTAGCACTGAGAGCTTTAGAGCTTCGGGACTGTTTTTTATTTCTTTTACGGAATAATTACTGCCGTTAAAAGCAAACTCCATAGGGATTTTTAATTCTATATCAGAATTATACTCAAAGTGCTTATCGGTTTCAATAAACCTCAGTATCCCCTGTTTCGACACCGCGCGGACATTTCCGTTTAAATCTACCGCGCCGCAATCTAAGAGAGATAAAATCAGCGAAATATGCTTATACTCGGGTAAAATTCCGTTTTGCTTTAACAGCCTGTAGATAACGGTCGGTTTAATATCGTCGGGAATATTTTTAAGTTCGACGGTTTTATAGCCGTTTTCTGTACGGCTGTTATTTATATATTCATCAGATTTTAATTCTAAATAAGAATTAATATTTCTGAAGATTTCAGTTTCATCCGTGACATTCTTAAGCACATTAGGATTAATCTCTTTCATAATCGGAACGAGCGAATGTCGTATTTTATTTCGGGTATAATCATCGGTAAGATTGGTGCTGTCGGTCACATACTCGAGCGAATTTTCCTCGATATAGTTTTCAATCTCGCTTCGGCTTAGTTTAATAAGCGGACGAATTATGTTACTTCTGACGGGTTTAATTCCGCTGATACCGTTTATCCCCGCGCCTCTGATCAAATTAAAAACAACGGTTTCGAGATTATCGTCGGCGTTATGGGCGGTAGCGATTTTCGCGCCGTATTTTTCGGAAAGTTCGTCGAAAAATTTATAACGCTCGTTTCTTCCCGCAAGCTCCGTTCCGATTTTTTCGGCTTCGGAGATTTTCTTTATATCGACGCTTTTAACAAAAAATTCGATTTCAAGATTATCGCATAACTTTCGAACAAAATTTTCGTCCCTTAAAGCTTCCGCTCCGCGCAGATTATGGTTTAAATGAGCGGCTTTTAAGTTTAATGAATATTTTTCTTTTAGAGAATTAAGAGTGTAGAGCAAAGACACAGAGTCCGCGCCTCCCGACAGAGCCGCGATTACCGTATCGCCCGGGTTAATCATATTATACCCGAGCATAGTCCGCTCGACTTCGTTTACGAAATTACTCATAATTCCTCTCCACAGAAGTGAAGCGCATAAACTCGCCCTGCCAATGCAGTTTAACGGTAGTGGTTTCGCCGTGTCGATTTTTAGCTACGATACACTCTCCGCTATTCTCATCCGTCGCGGGACCGGCGGGTTCGTTTTCTTCGTCACCCGACTTAGCGTAATATCCGTCACGATATAGGAAAAGGATAATATCCGCGTCCTGCTCGATAGAACCCGACTCACGTAAATCCGAAAGCATCGGACGGTGGTCCTGACGCGACTCAGCCGCACGGTTGAGCTGAGACAGACAGATTACGGGGACATTCATTTCCTTAGCGAGTATTTTTAAGTTTCTTGTAATTTCCGAAACTTCCTGAACACGATTATCAATCCTGCGTCCGCTGGTCATAAGCTGGAGGTAGTCGATTACAACTAAATCTATTGCTTTTAGTCTTCTTAACTTAGACTTAATTTCAGCTACGGTAATTCCGGGAGTATCATCCATATAAAACTCGCACTTCGACAAAACATCTCCCGCCGCAACAATCTTTACCCATTCTTCCTCGGATAATTTACCCGTTCTCAGCTTAGTACCCTGCACAAGCGCTTCGGTAGAAATAAGTCGGGACGCGAGCTGTTCCTTAGTCATTTCGAGCGAGAAAAACGCGACAGTCTTTTTAGCCGTAGAAGCGACATAACGCGCGATATTCAACGCGAAACTCGTTTTACCCATACCGGGACGAGCCGCTAAAAGAATAAGGTCGGAACGGTTAAGTCCCGTAATTACTCTATCGAGATCACCGATGCCTGACGGAATGGGTTTAAGTAAATCGTCAGCGTTATTATTAAGCGCGTCTAAGCGGTCAAACTCCCTTAAAACTACCTTAGAAAGGACCTCTAGTCCCTGGGTATTATCACGCCTTATATCAAAAATTTTCT
>JAHKZS010000011.1 GCA_020626545.1 bacterium | reverse complement strand
GTCTCCCGCAAGCTTTACAGCGGTTCAGATCGAAAACGGAAAGTTTTTATTTACATGGAGTTCCGTAAAGGGCTCCGACGGCTATAAGCTTTATAAGTATACAGGCAATCAATACCAAGAAATAAAACAATTCGGTAAAAGCTCCAATACATATATTTCAGGTAAAATAAAAGGCAATTACGCCCTTAAGGCTTTTAAAAAATCTAATGATACTGTAGTTTACAGCAAAGATTTTACCGCGTGTAAAGTTACCGCTATTTCTGATATGATTGAAATTGTCGGACACAGAGGAGCTATGGATCAAGCGCCCGAGAATACATTAGCGTCCTATAAACGCGCCAGTCAAATAGGATATAAAGGTTTTGAAACCGACTATTTCGAAACTTATTCCAACGACCTTATTATCTCGCACGACAATGATATTTCACTCTTTACAGACACTACCGAAAGTGTATTAAACCTTACCGAAGCTACAAGAATGAATTATCATATTACTAAGGGAGTTAATATTAACAATTATTCTACCCAGTATTTCCCGTCTTTCGAACAGGCGGTACAAGCTGCTTCGGATTATAATATGAATATCTATCTTCATACTAAAAACGGAGATTTGTCCGAAACAGCGATGACTAAAATAGAATCGATTATTAAAAAGCATAATATGCGGGATAAAGCTACCGTGTTTACTCCTGATCACGACCTCTTTTTAAAGCTGAAAGAACATGATTTCCGTGTTGGTTTCTTAGTTCTTCCGAACAGCAGTTATGATATTAGAGACGCTGTCGAGTTCGCGGGCAGAAATAAAGCGGATATTCTTATTATGCGCTATACTCAATATTTAAAGAAAAAACATATCAGAAAAGCTCATAAATACAATCTCAAAGTTGGCTGCTACGATAGGAGCGACCTTAAATCCGCCTTTAAAATGGTTGACTTTAAAGTAGATTTTATGATTACAAACAGAGATTTTATAAGTTAGGAAATAGTATGAATAGATTAACCTTAAAGATTACCGCTGTGTTTGTAATGGTATTGTGTCTGGTTTTTTCATCTTGCGCGGCGGAGTCGGATAATAACGCTACCGGCGACGAAATCTCTAAAACTACCGAAAAAGAATCTACCGTTGCGGAAACTACCCAACCTGAAACTAATCCAAAGCCTAAGACCGACGATAATAATATTCTTCTTATCGGCCATAGAGGCTATATGGGACAGTATCCCGAATCTACCATAGAGGCGTTTTCCGGAGCGTTTAACAGCGGTTTTGACGGTATAGAGTGCGATGTTTGGGAAACGAAAAACGGAGATTTATTAATCCAACACGATCCGACCACAACGCGTACTACAGGTAAAAAGAAATATATCTGGAATTTATCCGAAAAGAAAAGGAGCAAATACCCGATTGTGAGCGGCGGTAATACTCAGAATTACCATTCCACAAAGCTTATTATCCCTACTTTAGACGAAGTACTTAAGGTTGTCCAAAAAAATAACGGGTATCTTCTCCTTCACATTAAGGATATAAAGAAAGATATTAAATACTGTCTCTCTAAATCGGGTAGGAAGAAAATTATTTCTAAGCTGAAAAAATACGGACTAAAGAAAAAGACGCTTATTTTCGGCGGAAAAAAATACGTTAAACCCTTTGTAAAAAAAGGCTTTAAAACAGGCGTTTTCACTTCTCCGTCTAAGAAAAAGAAGTTCAGTTTAGTCGCTAAATGGTGTAAAAAGAACCGCGTAAACACTCTTGTTTTCGCTAATATGAAAAGCATCAAAAAAAGCGGGGGAGGAAAACGTGTTTCAAAATATCTAAAGAAGAAAAAACTCGATTTCGGGGTTTATAAAACACCTACGGGTAAAGCTTATAGGTATTTATGCCGAATTGGCGCCTGGTTTTCTATGTCAAATTTCGACATAAGGTAGAATATTTTTTATCTTCGGAATTTGTATTGATTATTGACTGATGTTTTGATAAAATAAATACAAGAAATGATAAGAATGGGAAAATTTTTATATGATTATATTATCTGTTGACTTAGGCAAGGCTCGTACAGGTCTTGCTATTTGCGATAAGTCGGAAATGCTCGCTACTCCGCTCGCTCAAATTAACGAGAAAAACGAGGATATTCTTCTCGATAAAGTGGCTAGCGTAGCCTTAGCTCGTCAGGTTGAGCTTATTATTGTAGGACTTCCGAAAAATATGGACGGAACTGAAGGCGATTCAGCTAAAAACGCAAGAGCTTTTGCGTCTAAGTTAAAGGAAAAAACAGGCTTGCTTGTTCGTATGCAGGATGAACGCGGTACCACAATAACCGCTCATAAATACTTAAACGCTACTAATACCAGGGGAAAGAAACGCAAAAATGTTGTAGATTCCGTAGCGGCTACAATTATTCTCCAAAATTTTCTTGACAGTAAAAATCGTTAATAAATTATTTAGAGGTTTTGAATGAAAGGATGGTTTTTATGATTAAAAAAAGAACTAAACTCATTTCTGTTTTAGTTGCCGGTTTAATGGTACTCGGTATTTTTTCGGGAATGATAGTATCTTCAAGCGCCGCTTCTCCGAAAGCTGAAACTTCTGTAAACGAGTACGGTTTGCTTGATGATGTACATGGTTCGCTGATTCTCCATTGTTGGTGTTGGAATTTTAATACCATTAAAGATAATATGGAGACTATCGCGAAAGCGGGTTACTCCGCTGTCCAGACTTCGCCGATTAATAAGGTTTATGAAGGCGATGGCGGCGGACTCAAGATTAAAGGCGAGGATGCCGACGGGAAATGGTATTACCATTACCAGCCCACAGCCTATACAATCGGTAACTATCAGCTCGGCACAGAGGCTGAGTTTAAGGCTATGTGCGAAGAAGCTCATAAGTACGGAGTGAAAGTTATTGTAGATGTAGTAGCTAACCACACTTCGCCCACAAAGTCCGCGGTGTCAAAGGAGCTTTTGGATATTGACGGCGGTTTATACCATAGTTATGTTCCTTCGGGAAAAACCGACCGTAAATCCACTACTCAGTGGTACAACGGGCTGCCCGATGTAAATACACAGAATAAAAATTATCAGAACGTAATTTTAAAATATTTAAAACAGTGTGTAGCTGACGGAGCTGACGGTTTCCGTTACGATACAGCTAAGCACATCGAGCTTCCGGATGATGATCCTGAATACGCAAGCGATTTCTGGCCTACAGTTCTCAAAAACGGCTCATCTTTCCAGTACGGAGAAGTTCTCCAAGGCTATGACGGTGCTGAAATCACTGCCGCCAGATATGCCGATTATTCAAAAATAATGAATATAACCGCTTCTTCCTACGGCGCGAAGTTAAGAACTTACTTAATGAAGTTTGATTATTCGCCCAGAAGTCTTTCCGATTATTCATCCGAAGGCGTTACCGCGGATAAACTCGTAACTTGGATTGAGTCTCATGATACTTACGCTAACGGCGGACTTTCCAATAACGCGGGTACTTCATTCTGGCTTAATAATAACCAGATTAAAAAGGGTTGGGCGCTTATCGCCGCCAGAGGTACAACCTCGTTATTCTTTAACCGTCCCGACGGAAGTTCTACAGAAGATATCTGGGGCAAAAACTTAATCGGTCCGAAGGGCGATGATAATTTTATTGATCCCGAAGTAGTAGCTGTTAACCATTTCCACAATTCAATGGACGGCGAGTCTGAAGCTATGACAAGCGGCGGCAGCAAGAAAATTGTCGTTATTACACGCGGTACAAAAGGCGCCGTAATCGTTAACAGCGATGTTACAAAAGATTATAATGTTAATGTCGCTACAACTCTTCTCGACGGTACATATACGGATACCGCTCACAATACTGAGTTTATAGTAAAAGACGGTAAACTTACCGGTACAGTTAAAGCTGATACTGTTGTTGTTATGGATAACC
>JAHKZS010000120.1 GCA_020626545.1 bacterium | reverse complement strand
TGTAATAAAGAATAACAAAAAATTTCATAATTTTAAATTTATTTACAAAAACCTCTTGTTTTTTTTCTATTTTCGTATTATAATAGTTTCACATTGTTTTTAAAGAATTATTTAAATGAATTAAAAAATATTAGGGAGATAGAAAATGAGATTAAGAAAGCAAGAACTGGGCGATCGTAACCTTGTAGGACATCGCGTTGAAACCGTTAGAAAGAAGAAAGGTATGAAGCAGAAGGAATTACTCGCTCAGCTTCAGGTTAACGGTGTTGATATGAACGCTTCCGGATTATCTAAATTAGAGGGACAGATTAGATTTGTAACAGATGTAGAGCTTGTAGCTCTTGCCGATATATTAGAAGTATCAGTAGATTACTTATTGGGCAGAGAAAACTAAATAAATATAAAACTAAGGCAGTGGAAAAATCCACTGCCGTTTTTATTTTAATATTATTTTTGATTATTATTTTTTATTAACTCGTAAATTTCCTTAATTCCTTCGGTAATATTATCGCTTTCTATCTGTGAAAAGTTTAGTTTTATATTACAGTCCGTAGAGGTGTTCATCGGTTTAATTGAATTTTCTTTTAATAATTTTAAGAAATTACTATCGAGTCTTATCTCAAAATACATCGAAGTTTCGTTAAATATAATATTTTTAAAATACTTTTTTAGCTCGGTTTTCATAAGCTCGCTTTTATTTAGATAATATCTCCTTAATTTTCGAAGGTATTTTTCGAGCTTTCCATCATTAATATAATTCGCGAGAGCGAGCTGTTCTATCTTCGATGTTGTCTGGTTATAATTATCCTTAACGAGTAAATACTTGTCGATAAGGTTGTCGGTTAGGACCATATAGCTTATTCTTACCGACGGCAAAAGTATCTTTGAAAACGAGCCTATATAAATAACGTTTTCGGGCGAGTAACTCTGCGTACATGAACTCTGGTGAGTTTTGTACCTAAGCTCGCCGTTGTAATCATCCTCAATAATAAGACAATTATTATTCTTGGCCCATTTTATAATCTCGAGCTTCCTTTTAACCGTCATAGCCGAGCCTGTTTCACTGTTAAAGTTTGTATTTATAAACAGTATATCAGGTTTTAGTTCTTCTAAAGAATTAATTTCGATTCCTTTTTTATCGCTTTCGGTGTATTTTATTTTGTAACCGAAGTCCTTAAACACCTGCTCCGCCTGGGGAAAAGTGTTTTTCTCTATAGCCGCGACCTTATTAAGCCCCAGCATACCGCATAGTATGTAGATTAAAGTCTGGGTTCCCGATCCGATAATTATGTTGCCCGCCTCGGAATTTACTCCACGTGTTGTAAAGGCGTATCTTGAGATTGTTTCTCTTAAATCTGCTTCGCCCTGAGTTTCACTGTATGTGTTTAAAAGGTATTCCTTATTTAGAATATCTTTAACATATTTACGCCACTGTGTTATATTAGTGCAGTTTTTGTCAATACCTTTACCCGAGAAATCGTACTTGTAAGCTTTGCGTGTATCCTTACTGTCGGATTTTTTCTTAACTTTTTTGTCGATTAGAAGTCCTTTTTCAATAT
>JAHKZS010000119.1 GCA_020626545.1 bacterium | reverse complement strand
GATGTTAAAGTAAAGTATTCAAAAAAGGGTGTAGCGCAGTTTAAGGAAAAAACTTTTTTTCTTAGTGGTAGATGCAGCAAATATGTGGATTATAAGCATAAATATTGTATTGAAGGTATTAAGAACGGAACTACAAGGATTACATTTTATCAAAAATCCGATAATTCAAAGCTGGGCAGTTTTAAGGTAAAGGTAATGAACTTAAAGCCGATGATAAAGAAAAAGTATAAAACTGTAACAGTTAATATGGACGCAGTTGATAATGGACTTGCGGTTGAAGGTCTTGTTAAAAATTATTTATCGAAAGCGAAATATTCTGCTGTAGTTAAGAACAAAAAAGTTGCTTATGCTCTCTCATCGATCGATGATAATAATATTGATTATTTTTGTATTCGCCCTATAAAAGCCGGTCAAACAAAGGTCACGGTTTTTGAAAAATATAAAGGTAAAACAGAAATCGTAGGTACTATCAATCTAAAATCTAAAAACGGCACAATGGGAGATAGAGCGCAACATTATATCTCGGAGGATACAGACGGTTGTAAGTTAACAAAGTTTAAAAGCAATAAATGTGATTTGAAAAAGAAGTTGATTAATTATTATCTGAGCGGTGTATATAAAAAGAGCGAATATAAAATAACTTTCAGAGCAAATTATCCCGATGTGCTTTCCGTTGACAAAAACGGAATAGTAACCCGCCATAAAAAGAAATCAAATGTTGTAGCTAATATTTACTTTACAATTAATTTCAAAGACGGCTCTAAATGCAGTTGCTATACAAATTCGGATTACAATTAACGTGACAATAAATGCAGATTAAAAAGAGCTTTAAGACTTTACAATCAAGGGCTATAAAGGAACTGCCGCCGAAAAGTACGCTAAGAAGAATAAGTTTAAATTCGTAGTGTTGAAGAAAAAGTAACGGCAACGTCTTGTAAAAATTACTTATATCTAGTTAACGCGTGTCATTATTCTATAAAACATTTAGGAGGATTTCGTTTATGAAAAAATTACTGGTTTTAAAACAATTAAATATGATAATAAAAAGGCAGTATGTTTTTGGACAGAGAATAGTGTATATTATATTAAATATCAAAAATACAGATTAAAAATTGTTTAAAAGGAGTGAATGGCATATGTTAAAATTTAAAAGGCTTTTAATTGGCTTTATTGTGCTTTTAAGTATTATTAATATCTTATCTGGTTGTAATTTTTCTCCTAACTCTTTATCATATAGAATTGAAAAGAAAACGGGCATTATGTATATATCGGGCTTTGGTGAAATGAAGGATGAAAAAGTTATTAATAAATGGAAAAAATCTTCTTTTCTTCCGGATAAAATTGTTATAGGCTCGGGAATCACTTCTATTGCAGACAGGGCTTTTGCAAACTACGAAGAAGATGAAGTACATACTACACAATATGATAAACCCTTGTGTTTTGGTGAAGTAAAAGAGGTGGTTTTACCCGATACAATAAAAAGTATTGGAACTGAAGCTTTTGAGAATTGCAAGAAACTCAAAAAAATTAATTTACCGAAAGGGTTAGAAACTATATCTCCAAGAGCTTTCTATGGCTGTAAGATACTAGATGATATTATAATCCCGGCAAGTTTAAGTCATATATCCAACGAAGCGTTTGAACACTGCAAGCTAAATAATGTTAAAATCGAAAAAGGAGTTAAGAGTATAGGAAGCGGAGCTTTTACATGTTGTGAGTTAAAAAATGTAAAGCTTCCTGATTCTGTTACCGAATTTAAAAATTCCTTTTGTTTTTCAGATGTAGAAGAAATTGTTTTATCAAATAATATAACTGAAATAAGCGAGGGGGCTTTTGATGGATGTAATGATTTAATTAGAATTGATTTACCTGACAATGTTATTTCAATTGGTACGGAGTCATTTAGTAGCTGTGAAAAATTAAAAGAGGTTTCATTTTCTAAAAAATTAGAAACTATAGAAGAGGAAGCATTTTATGATGATGTAAATTTAGAAAATATCAAGCTTTTTGAAAGAATAAAATTTATAAAAGCAAGAGCATTTTATAATTGTAAAAAACTTAAAACAATTACTGTACCAAAATCCGTTAAAGAAATCGGCAGCTACGCTATCGGATATGAAGAATCCAAAAAAATAACCCCCAAAAAAACAAAGGACTTTATAATAAAAGGCTATAAAGGCACTGCCGCGGAGAAGTACGCAAAGAAAAATGGGTTTAAATTCGTAGCGTTGGGATAATATTTCTCGATTAATCTCTCTACTTTCTGCACAAATTTTGCTTATGCTTTTTGTGCAGAACGTAGAAACGAAAATAATTTGCTGATTTCTGAAACTTTTTCGTGATTTCTTGACGCTACTATAGTAGAATAGGTTTATAGAATAATACTGCTAATAACCTAATCCGACTTAAAAGGAGGTTTTTAAAATGAAAAGACTAATCACATTATTATTAACAATCTGTGTAATGATTACATCAGTCAGCATTATTACCGCTAACGCTGAAGAACCTCAATACACATATAACAAAAACACAAGAACCCTTACTATTAATATTATGGGCAAAATGAAGTATGATAACTACAATGCTCCTTGGATAAATATTAAACATCCTGAAAAAGTTGTGTTTAAAAAGGGGATAACTTCTATTCCAAATTATTCATTTTCTTATTCTGAAGAAGGAAATACTGGCGTAAGACAGAATTACTACGACAGAATAAAAGCAGTGAAACTTCCAAAAACAGTAAAAAGAATAGGATATAACGCTTTTGACCATTGTAAGAACTTAAAGAGTATTAACATACCCAAGGGAATAAAATCTTTAGGAGAGTCAGCATTTAATAATTGCGTAAACTTAAATAAAATCACTATTCCCGGTACTTTAAAAAGTATACAATTTCATACTTTTGCAGAGTGCGAAAAATTAAAAAGTGTTAAAATAGGTTCGGGGGTTAAGAATATAAATTATATGGCTTTTTACAATTGCAAAGCTTTGAAAAATATTAAAATCCCGAATTCAGTTGTTAAAATAGGGAAATACTCCTTTTCTGAATGTAAAAAACTTAAAAAGATTATTATTCCTAACAAAACGAAGGATATTGGAGATTATGCTTTTGAAGGGTGTAAAAAGCTAAAGTCAGTTAAAATAGGTAATAATGTAAAGACAATTGGTAAGTACGCATTTGTAAATTGCAAAGCACTAAAGAGTGTTAGAATTCCTAAAACTGTAAAGACAATAAAAAAATATGCTTTTGGTTTTAAGGAGGAATTATTGGAGCCTGAGGGATATTATGTTGAAAAACCGATTGAAAATATTACAATTAAAGGCTATAAAGGCACAGCTGCCCAGAAGTACGCTAAGAAGAATAAGTTTAAATTCATAGCGTTGGGATAATAATCTTCGATTTATTAAAACTAAACACTTTAACAACAAACTCGGCTGACTCAAATGAGCCCGCCGGGTTTTATTATAAAAAATTATAAAGTGGCATTATATACATATATTAGAGTAAAATTTTGTACAAAACACGAATTGTTTTTTTGCGAAAAATATTTTATTATAGTATGTGATAAAAAGGTAGTTATACCTTGTTAGAAGTTACATAGGAGGAAAACTTATGAAAAAACGAATTTTATCCGTTGTGCTGGCGGTCTGCATTATATCTACGTGCTTTATCGTAGCGCAGTACTCAGCTATCGCTACAACGACAGACAAACAGACTTCCGCGGCTTTGGTCAACGGAATTACTGACTCGAATGATAACGCTACAATTCTTCAGTGTTGGAACTGGAGCTACGAAAACTTAGAAAAAGAAATCCCGAAGATCGCTTCACAGGGCTTCTCGGTTGTACAGATTTCGCCTCCTAACGAGATTAAAGAAGCTACAACAGGTCATAAGGTTACAGGCGAAACTACTAACGGTTGGTGGATGTTCTATCAGCCCGCGGGTTTCCAGATTAACGAAAGCACAGATAACGCTCTCGGCACAAAGGCTCAGCTCAAAAAGATGGTAGAGACCGCTCATTCCTACGGCGTAAGAGTTATCGCCGACTCGGTTATCAACCATATGGGTACAGCTAACGACGAGGAAACTAACGCTTCTAAGAAAAACTCGACAGATCCTATGGTACATCTTACACCTAAGGCTGCAGAGTTTGAGTCCGTAATCGTAAATAACAAGCTTTTCCACTCACCGTGGTTTAATATGACATATCAGTACGAGTGGAACGGTCCCGAGGGCACATGTACTAACGACCTTACAAGAGGTTGTACATCACGTCTCCCCGACCTTAAAACAGAGGATCAGAGAGTTCAGGACGCTATCTACGAATATCTCCGGGAATTAGTAGACGCGGGTATCGACGGCTTCCGTTTTGACGCGGCTAAGCATATCGAAACCCCCTCGGATTCCGTTAACTACAAATCTGACTTCTGGACAGATACAGTAACCAAGGTGAAGAATTACGCTAAGAACACATATAAAAAGGACATCTTATCTTACGGCGAAATTCTTAATACTTGCGGATTCGGACGTAAATACAGCTTCTACTTCCCGTTTATGAAGGTTACAGACTCGACAATCTACCGTCAGGTACAGAAGGCTGTTATTCAGAGCAATCCCGGACAGGCGGTTCCTCAGAATATGGCTAACGGTACAAAGGCTCAGACAGTTCTTTGGAACGAATCTCACGATACATATATGGACGGCGAGTCCAAGAACTACTCGAAGGCTCAGAGAAATAAGACTTGGGCGGCTATCGCGGCTCGTGACGGCATTACTTCAATGTACCTCGCTCGTCCCGCAAGCTTAACTCAGAACCTCGGCGTCGCTTCCGAAACAGACTGGACAGCTAAGGAAGTTATGGCTGTTAATAAGTTTAACAACTTCTTCGACGGTCAGGGCGAGTACCTCGCTAACTCGGGTACAGTAGCGGTTATCGGACGCGGAAGCAGCACTACTAAGGGCGGCGGAGCCGTTCTCGTAAACTGCGCTAACTCCACAGCTACAAAGTCAGCCGCTAATATCCCCGTTGCTACAATGTCGAACGGCACATACAAGGACGCTGTAACAGGCACTAACTTCGTAGTATCAGGCGGAAAGATTACATCAGGTACTATCGGCAACACAGGCGTAGCGGTTCTCTACAACGAGCCCGAGCCGACAACAGCTCCTCCCGCGACTACTGCTCCTGTTCCGACTACAGTTGCTCCCACAACTGCCGCTCCTACAACAGTAGCTCCCACAACCGCCGCTCCCGTATCTAAGTACGAGAAAGGCGACGTTAACAGAGATAAGCTTATCAACGTTAAGGACGCTACATTAATTCAGAAAGACCTCGTTAAATTAGTTACACTCGACAACGAGCAGAGATGGCTCGCTGACTTCGACGGTGACAACAGAGTTAGTATCAAGGACGCGACTAAGATTCAGTACAAGATTGCCGGAATTCAGTAAATAAAGATTAAGGGGCTGGCGCAAAGCAAGTTTTGCGCCGGCCTCGAGTTGTAAATGTTAAGTGATAAGCGGAAAGTCGTTCTCAGAAAAAAGAATTTTAACAATAGTTAGATAGAGATAAAATCTTTTTTCTTTCAAAATTTTTGATTTCTTACCACTTTCCACTGTTAATTTCTGAATTTAAACTGAGGGCTGCTCACATTGAGTTATGAGCAGCCCTGTTTTTATGCGTTTATATAGTATTATAATAAGCAGTCCGCTTAAGCCTGCTGACGTTCGACAAGCCGTAAAGAGTCAAAATTACTCCGTTTAAAGCGTGGTTCGGATTGCTTCTGTTACCCTAACCTTACGGCATAATCTTTCTGTAGAGTTCTTTTAACTCCTCTACGCTAGTATCTCTCGGGTTGCCGGGACGGCAGGCGTCGGCGTAAGCGTCAGCCGCGAGAACATCGAGGTCCTCTTCCCTAATCTTATCGTTCTTAGCGGGAATACCTACATCCTCGGAGAGTTTCTTAACAGCATCTACAGCGGCTTTTCTGTACTCGGCCTGAGACATAGAGTCTACATCCTTAACGCCCATAGCTCGAGCGATTTCTCTGAACTTCTCGCCTGTGTACTCCTGATTATACTCCATAACAATCGGGAGCATCATAGCGCAGGCTACGCCGTGGGGAGTATCGTAATGAGCGCCTAATGTGTGGGCGATTGAGTGAGCGATTCCGAGACCTACGTTAGAGAATCCCATACCGGCTACGTACTGAGCGAGTGCCATTCCCTCGCGGTTTTCGGGAATATTCTCTACCGCGCCGCGAAGGTTCTTAGCGATAAGCTTAATAGCTTCGAGATGGAACATATCGGTCATCTCCCACGCGGCTTTAGTGGTATAGCCCTCGATAGCGTGAGTGAGAGCGTCCATACCTGTGGCGGCTGTTAAACCCTTGGGCATTGAGGACATCATATCGGGGTCTACGATAGCAACTTCGGGGATATCGTGCTCATCAACGCATACGAATTTACGCTCTTTTTCGGTATCGGTGATAACGTAGTTG
>JAHKZS010000118.1 GCA_020626545.1 bacterium | reverse complement strand
GCATCCCGATGCTCCCGCTATTCCTAGAGAACTTCCGCTTGTGATTTTAAAATTTATGTCATTAAGAATGTTTTTGTTGTCATACGAAAATCGGAGACCTCTTACTTCTATATTTCCTTCGAAATCTTTTAGACATTCTTTGTCGGATTCATCTTCGATAGTTTGTCCTAAAATTCTTTTTAAACCGGCTATATTAGGCGACAGCGATTTTATAATAACGGCGCCGCGGATTATCTGAGTGAAATATAACGAGAATCCTCCGAAAAGAGATATAAAAGCAATAAACGTTCCCGCGCTTAAATCTAAATTGCGGTTAAAAAATATTACATAGAAAATCAGCGTGGATAATGCCGATGACGCGATTGATACCGCGGTCATAATACCGTTTATTTTATTGGATTTTTCCTCGTTGTTTTCTTCTTTAATATAAGATCGAATGTATTTCAGAACAGCGCGGTCCTCCGCCTCGGCGTTTTTGATTTTAGAGACGCCGTTTATAAACTGGTATATTATGGAACTGTTTTTTAATTTCATCAATCTTACGATTTGCCTTTTACCGATAAGAAGCTTGGAAAGCGAATAGTAGATTATAGCGTACAAAACTACCGCCGCGAGAGCGAATACGCTCATTATCGGCGAGAAAGAAACCATTACGCTAAAATAAACTATCGCCAGAAAAACGCACATTAACGAAGATAGTATTTCTTCCGAGATTATTTCGGCGAGCGCCGATGACTCAATCGCGTCGATTGAAACGGACGCCGTGTCATTTCGTTTAAAGAAACCGTGAGGAAGATTTATAAGACGATGGATTACAGCCGCCTGAAAATCATAAGCTATTTTGCTTGATATTCTAAACGCGCACAGATTTTTAATAAGGTTTAGTATTATATCCGCCGCCATAAAAGAAGCGAGCATAAATCCTAATGATAATAAATCTTCTCTAAGCCCGAGAGGTATAAAAGTATCGTATATGGTTCCGCTTATTATCGGAACGGAAAGACCTATCGCGGCACAGATAAGAGATAATAATACGAAAACACTAAAGTCCGAGGGCTGTATACACTTAATACAGAACCCGAGAATATCTTTAAACTTGAGTTTTTTATTAGGCAGAGGCCGGTAAAGGATAACCGCCGTCGGTTTTAATTTTTCAGCTAAGCTTTTAGTGACGGTTTTAAAGGTTTCACTGTCGTTCTCAAAATATATGTACGAACTGTTGGATTTAGGAATACACGCAATAGGATTATCGCTTTCGTCAAACGCCAGGAAAGCGCCTATATCTTTTTTGTAAAAATCTTTATCAATAGTTATTTCCCGGAATGAGAATCCCGAAAGCTCCGCTATATCGTCGAGCGTAAAATTATCAGAGTATTTGAAAATTAGTTTTTGGTACTCGGCGGCTTTAATTCCGCTATAGCCGCAAAGCAGAGAAACAGTATTATATAAGGGGCTGTCTGTATCGGGTACTTTATAGTTTTTTCGCTTATTTTTAAAAGCGTTGAAAACCGAAGAAGATATATCCCGCGAAACTGTTTCGTCATTTTTTTCTTTTCTTTTCAGTGTTCCGAAATATATAACCTTAGAAATTCTGTATTTTTACGAGACAGCTTCAAAGAAGTTCTCCTCGGTAATTTCCTTAAGCCCTGTCTTTTCCGCGAAACGCTGTCTAAGTATTTTTGTCGAGCAGTTTTCCATTATGGAAATTTCCGCTTTTTCAAGCGCGCGTAAGCAGAACGCGTAGTTGTTGTAATCCGAATCTTTATACTCGAAAGCGGGAATAACTTCTCCCGGTTTCGCTTCGTATAGCGGAACCTGTCTCCCGCTTTTTCCGCTGTTAACGGATACAATATATACGAGAACTGTTCCGTCGATCACTTTATACGCGTCATATTTATTTTTGGTCAGAAAGTTTTTCTCCCGCGTGAGAACAACTGTGTTTTTGTCCATAAATATCACTTTAAGCTAAATATTTTTTCATTTTATCGTAAGTGCCGTAATCAATTATTCCGCCGTCAGATACGAAAAATATTATTTCGTTATTCTTTACAGCGCTTATTCTATGAGCGGCAGAGAT
>JAHKZS010000117.1 GCA_020626545.1 bacterium | reverse complement strand
GCAATAGAACCTCTTCTTGGCACTTTGCTTCCCTCCTTCACAATAATTGAGATATCATAGGTACTCGAAAGCGACAAACTCCCGTATGCCAACAAGACATCCTACTTATATATATGAATATCTTGCAGCAATACAAGTCTAATTACTTAATTAAACGGTTTGTCATTTCCTTATTTTTTACCTGCTTTTGGGCGCTTAGCGCCATACTTGGAACGAGCCTGCATACGTCCCGAGACACCCTGAGTATCGAGAGTACCTCTGATAATATGATAACGTACACCAGGTAAGTCCTTAACACGACCGCCTCTTATAAGAACAACCGAGTGTTCCTGAAGATTATGGCCGACGCCGGGAATATAGGAACTGACTTCGATACCGTTAGAAAGTCTTACTCTGGCAATTTTACGAAGAGCCGAGTTAGGCTTTTTAGGGGTAGCTGTCTTTACAGCAGTACATACGCCTCTCTTCTGGGGTGAAGTCTGGTCAATCGGACGATTTTTCTGAGAGTTCCATCCCCTTAAAAGCGCGGGCGCCTTTGCCTTCTTTTCAGATACCTGTCTGCCCTTGCGAACAAGCTGGTTAAATGTTGGCATATTTCTCCTCCTTCTTCAAAAATTTTTATCATAGCGGTTAAAAACTTAACCGAATAATAAACAACGTTAAAATGCACAATAAACCTTAGAATTTATCGGCGTTTTCGGATATTTTCGATAGCGAAAACCGTGCACCAACTCACAATATCCGACAATAAATCATTTTATCAAAAGCCGACCGTTTTGTCAAGACTTTTTTAACGCCTTAAATATAGAAAAAATGCCGTCCCATAGCCCGTAAGGACTACAGGTACGACTTCATCTGCTCGATATTCGCTTGTTCGGTACTCATAAGCTTATCGGCGAGCTTGCCGACGAGTTCGTTATCACCGTCGTACTGGCGGATACGCTGGGCGATTTTTTGCACGCCCATAGTGTTGCCCTGAATCATCATTTGGGCGATATGGGAATCGCTGTCGTCGGATTTCATCTCGCGTTTTGTCTTAACCGCCGAAAGCTTCGTCACAAACTTCCCTACCTTATTCGGAGTATAACCGCGGTTTTTAAGGATATTATAAGCGTTATGATAAATATTTCCGTACTCGAGATTTTGGGAACGCAGAGCCTTTCGTAAATTCGTATCGCTCGCGAAGGGTTTAATATCGTTGATACCGATACAGCCCATCTCAGCGTTTCTCATAATAAACTGCAGCATTTCTTCGTCGTTAATCATAATATCACCCCGTATTTAGAATACCAAAATTATCGGATAATATTCTAAAACGCTTAATCGCTTAACGGATAACTCCGTGCTTTAAATTACATTTTGTTTAGAGTTGACTTTAGAATTAAATATGCTATAATATATATAGAAATCGGAGCTACCCGAAGAAACGGTTAGCCTCAGATCGAGTTAGTCATTTAGTAACGACCGCATCTTGTGAGGACAGCGGTCGTTACTCTTTTATCTGCTATTCTTAGATAGCACTATTATTAAGAGTATAATTGTTAAGTACAAAATAATATCATACATAGCAATTCCCTCCCAACATATATTCCCTTTCGGGTTTCTATGTAAACAAGGTTCGCAGTACCTTGCGGGAAGGCTACCCGCTTCCGTTGTATCGGACAGCTCCTTATTTTAATATTAACACATACGTTCGCTATAGTCAAAAAAATCGGGCGGATAGGAAAAATCCTATCTGCCCGAATTAATTACAAATTGCGCGTTATGAATTGCGAATTATACAATAATTTCGCCCTCAACATTACCGGCGACACCCGCGGCGTTAGCTTCGTCGGTGTCGATATGCATAGCGGGAGCGTACTTCTCGCTTACACGAACGATAACGTCGCCGAAGGTAGTCTCACGAGCGCCCGGCTCGCCTACCTTAACGGAAACAATCTGCTTATCCTTAAGTCCCATATCCTCGGCGTTCTGAGGAGTTAAGTGGATATGTCTTTTGGCGACGATAACGCCGCACTCGATTTCGATTTCGCCCTCGGGGCCTACGAGCTTACATCCCGGAGAACCCTTAACGTCGCCTGACTCACGTACGGGAGGAACGATTCCGAGCTTACGAGCGTCTGTATAAGATACCTCAATCTGAGTTTCGGGGCGCTCGGGTCCGAGGATGGACATATTGAGCTCGCCCTTAGGGCCTACAACCTTAACTTTCTCGAAGCAGGCAAACTGGCCGGGCTGAGATAAATCTTTCTTATTAGTGAGCTGAGCGTCTTTTCCGAAAAGAGCCTCAAAATCCGCTCTCGACACGTGAAGATGACGAGCGGAGGTTTCTACTAAAATTTTCATTATACTAACCACCATTCAAAATTTTTCCGCAAAAACGGTCTATAGTTATTTTAACTCATTATAGATTAAAATTCAAGAGGTATAATAATATCAATGCGAAATTATTAGAGGTGAGCATATGTACAACAACTTTACTGAGCTCAAGGAAGCTTGTTTAAACTGCGAAAAATGCGGTCTGTGCGAGACAAGGCACAACGTCGTAGTCGGCGTAGGCAACGAAAACGCGGACGTGTTATTTATCGGCGAAGGTCCCGGGGAAAACGAGGATTTGCAGGGCGAGCCGTTCGTAGGACGAGGCGGAAAGCTTCTCGATAAGATGATGAACGCGGTTGATTTAGACCGCAATAAAAACATATACATAGCGAATATAGTAAAATGCCGTCCTCCGAAAAACCGCGACCCTAAACCCGAGGAACAGGAGATGTGTATTAACTGGCTAAGAAATCAGGTTAAGCTTATCGACCCGAAGATTATAGTTTGTTTAGGCAGAATATCCGCCCAAAAGCTTATTAAAGAGGATTTAAGGATAACTAAGGAGCACGGATTATTTTTCCAAAAAGGAAAATTCCTTATGATGCCGATGTTTCATCCCGCGGCTATTTTGCGAAATCCCAACCAAAAGCCCGAAGCGTTCGACGACTTTTTAAAGCTTAGGGAAAAGATTAAGGAAATCTGCCCCGAAACATATGAAATTGAAAATGGATAATTGATAATGGAAAATTTCGGTCGAGAAGAAAGAACGCAATAATCTCTAGCTGTTGTATCCCGACTGTATAAATATTGCTATTTATGCAATATACAATCGGAAACAGAAGTTATAGCTCACGACCATTCTCTCCACCCGACATTAACTCTCCACTATCAACTCTTAACTAAAAAAGGACTGCCGAAGCAGTCCTTTTTCTTTTAATATAAATTATTCAGTTCTCTTTTTACGTGTTACGAATACTACAGCAGCAGCAGCGAGCATTACGCCAAAGAGGATAAAGAGGATTGTATCTTCTTCACCGTCAGCGCCTGAGCCTGGGCTGTTGGAAGAACCTGTAGAACCTGAGCTTGAGGAAGAACCTGCGGAGCTTGCGCTCGATGTAACGTGACCGCCGTTATTAGCGATAGCCTTAGCTTCTTTCTCGGCAGCTTTTTCGTCGATCTTAGCCTTCTTGGAAGGATAAGCCTTTGCGAAAGCGTCTTCGAGCATCTTCTTCATAGATTTTTCATCTTCGCCTGTCTTCTTACTGATGATGTAAGCGTAGATGTCCTGAATCTGGCTTGCGGAAGAAATACCAAATTTCGGGAAAGCCTTTGCGAGAGCGGGAACGGGCTTAACGAACTTGCTCTTATAGTAAGTCGGGAGCCAGTCACCGATAACCTCTGTGCCTTTCTCATTCGGGCAGAGCTTAGAACCTACGATGTTACCGATAGATGTGAAAGCGAGGTGGGGGCCGTAGCTTGAGCTATTCTTAGACCATACAGCCTCGTCAGCCTTTTTCTCGGAGTCAACAGGGTTCTCGATGAGCTTGCCTGTGAGCTTTAATGTATCGCCTACGCAGGACTTAGAGAAAGTCGCGTCGTAAGTCTGTTTACCTGTCTGAGCGGAGAAGATAATACAATAATCTTCGCCGGACTTTAAGCCGCCGGACATAGTAGTAGAAGCGTCGAGGTTAGCGAGGTCATAGCTCCACTTGTTGCCGCTGACTTTAGTACATTTCTCTTTCTTTAACTGCCAACCGATGAAAGCGTCGCCGCCTCTTTTCCAGATATGGCAATAAATAGTAGTAACGTTTTTCCAACCGCTCGCGTCAAAGTAAACTAAGTCACCGGAACCTGTAGTTGAGCTGGAAGTATCAGCACCGATAGAGTTGTTGCTGTCAGCGCCGACATTAGCGTCGTTTACATCAGCAGCGTAAGCAGCTACAACGCCGATTGATAAAACCATAACTACAGCTAAAGCGATAGCAATAATTCTTTTCATCTTTAAAATCTCCTTCAAAAAAATAATTTAAGACATAGTTATACATAGTCTTGTTAATTCTATTATACAATATTGGTTACAATTTCGCAATAAAAATTTTTTTGTTTTTTAACGTCATTTTGCACAAAGATTAATCGTTATTTTTCTATATATTGCACAAACGCGAGGTTTTACATCTTAATTAGTACAAAAAAAATCCCGAACACAGCTTTAATTGGGCTGTATTCGGGAGGTGGTATTATATTATTTTTGATCGGTTTGATTGGTTTCTTCGGATTGGGTGAATCGGCGTCTGAGAATAACGACGATTACAATCGCGATAACAGCGACCACGATTCCGAGGATTACAAGAATAGTAGAGAGAGGAGTTTCGCCGTCCTTAGTAACATCGGTCGCCTCTGTAGCTCCGCCGATTACAGGTCTGGTAGTAACGCCTGTAACTAAAACGTGATCTTTACCCGAGCCGTTCTTCTCGCCCTTACCGTCGGCGTAATTTATAAACGAACCCTGATACTTATTATTAAGCTCGCTGCTTGTACTTAAAATAGGAGCTTCGTTTTTAACGAGCTTCTTGCCGTTTAAGGCGATGTCGCTTGTAAGAGTATAGGAAGAAAGGTTCGGCATTTCGCTTCCCTTTCCGTAGTACATCTCTGTGATAAAGTAAGTTATCTTGGTATTGCCGGGGCGTTTAACTCTAAAGTCAACCGTCATAAGCTCTTTAGTTTTCGAGAAATCGACAGGAGAAGTGGCGCTTGTCCAGTTAAAAGCGATACCGTCGGAATACCCCGCGTTCTTAACCACTCCGCTTAAAGACGGGAACTCGAGGGAGTTCGGGTCAATAGTCAAATAATTCGAATCATAGAAAACGTACATTTGTAAGCCTTCGAGCTTCTCGGTACAATCGCCGAGCTTGAGCGTATAAGTGATACGGTCACCCTGGTTAGCCTTAATTTTATCGTTAATAACGAGATTACCTTTAGCCGCGAAAGCCGATACGCCGGACATAGCTAATATGAGAGCTGTCATTAAGACAGCGAATGAGATTTTCAGTCCTTTTTTCATTTTCATTTCCATTACCTTTCCTAGAAAATAAATACATTATTTATTATATACTATAAATTCTAAAAATTCAACAATTTTTTATTACAGCGTACAAAGTACGGTTGTCAGTTCTCAGTAGTCAGTTCTCAGTTCGCGGTAACGGGGTGACAAGTAACTGTATAAGGTATAAGAAAAAGACCGCCGAAGCGGTCTTTTAATTACTGAAAATTAATCAGCGTTATCAGAGCTTTTCGCAAACAGCGTTTAACTCGCTGGGGATATCTTCCTCAGCCGCGGAGATAAGAACAACGAAGTTAGCCTCACTGTTCTCGCTTAAGTCCTGAAGCTTCTTTGTAAATACTTCGAGACCGTCAACCGCCTCGGGGCAGATTTTGAAAGTAGAGTCAATAAGAATATCTGTAACATCATAGTTACCCGCGCAGATTCCGCTTAAGAATCCGAACAGCATATCATAACCGCTGATAGAATACTGGTCAGTATCAATAAGACGGGCTTTAGAAGTAATATCGTAAGTGAGCTTAGCACCCTTTTCGATAACAACAACGTTGCCCTGAGAAGCCGCTACAGCCTCGTTAGCGAGCTGGATAAGCTTTTTAGTTTTTCCTGAACCTTTTTTTCCGATAAGTAAAGTAACCATACTTTTACTCCTCCTTATATTTAAACTTTTTGAAATTACCGATTAATTATTTTAATCTAGCCTCGAGCTCAGCCTTAGCGTCCTCGTAACCGGGTTTACCGAGTAAAGCGAACATATTCTTTTTATAGCTCTCAACACCGGGCTGGTTAAACGGATTAACTCCGAGGATATATCCCGAAATAGCGCAGGCTTTCTCGAGGAAGTAGATAAGGTAACCTAAGTTATCTTCGTTCATTTCCTCAACGTCAAGCACGATATTCGGAACGCCGCCGTCGTTATGAGCGAGAACAGTTCCCTCGAACGCTTTTCTGTTTACAAATCCCATAGTCTTACCCGATAAGAAGTTAAGACCGTCTACGTTAGTGGGATCTTCGCCGAGAGTAATTTCTTTTTTACATTTATCAAATAGAACAACAGTCTCGAATAAATTACGTCTGCCGTCCTGAATGTACTGACCGAGCGAGTGTAAGTCGGTAGAGAAGATAACGCTTGCGGGGAAAATACCCTTTCTGTCCTTACCCTCAGACTCGCCGTAGAGCTGCTTAAACCACTCGTTCATAAGTGTATAAGCGGGCTCGTAGCTAACCATAATCTCTGTGGAATAACCCTTATTATAAAGGATATTACGGATAGCCGCGTATTTATAACAGTCGTTAGTATTAAGGTCGTCGTTATTAAACTCGTCCTGAGCCTTTTTTGCGCCCGCCATAAGAGCGTCGATATCAGCTCCGGCTACAGCTATCGGAAGAAGTCCAACTGCTGTGAG
>JAHKZS010000116.1 GCA_020626545.1 bacterium | reverse complement strand
TAGCGAGTTCGAGTTTCTGGAAAGTTTTATTGTCCGAAAGCTTCATTTCGAATCCTGAAGTCTTATCCATCTCAGCCTTAGCGTTATCGAAAGCGAGCTCGAGAATATGACCGCCTTTCTTTCTATCGTCGGAAACGAAGTGGAAATGCCAGCCGGGAGTATTTAAGCCGTCCATATAATCGGGGCAGTAAAGCGCTACTACGGTTCCCTTAATATCCTTATAATTAAACTCTCTCTGGTCGGTCGCTAGAGCTTTATCGAGGCTCTTGTACGGCTTTTTCTGTTTAAGCTCGCTGCGGACATTCATCTTATTAAATGTACCGTTTATCTTTATGAAATAGAACATATTTCTGCCATTTTCATTAACCGTCTTATCAAGGTTTTCTTTAAGCGCGTCGATGTTCTTAATATCGGAGATATCGGAAGTAATATCCTTATCGAAGAAGGTTACGTTCGAGAACGGAACAGTTTCGTCGTTATCCGCTTCCTGAACGCTTCCGTCGCCAAGAGCCTGATAAACCTTGCCGTCGAGAACAATCATCTCGCCGTTTACGCCCTCGAATGTACCGATACCGATATCGCCGTGTTCCTTTAACTCGCTGACCTTGATAATTCCGTCGTAATAGCCCTGAGTAAGCGACTGTAAAAGCGCTACCTGATAAATTGACTCGCGGTTTTGCGAATCGTTTGCGGTATCCTGAGCCGTTTTCTGAGCCGTATCCTGAGAGGTATTCCGCGCCGCGGAACAACCGCTCACCGATATTATCATTGCCGACATTAAAATAATTGCTAGTATTTTTTTCATTGTTAAATCCTCCTAAAATTATATAAGACTTTAAATAATTATTTTCTCAAATACTCCGACGATACAGGGAACTCAAAGTATGTATCGGGATAGGGTTCATTATCGAGGGTAAAATGCCACCATTCGCAATCCAGCGGTAAAAAGCCGTTACGGAGCATAGCTTTCTGTAAAATCATACGGTTTTCATACTGCTCGTCGGTAATGCCTCGGTAATCGGGATGGGATTTTTCGCCGAATAAATCGAACGGACTTCCCATATCTACCTCTTTTCCCGTATTCATATCGACAAGCGTTAAGTCAACCGTGCTTCCGCGGCTGTGGCTCGACTGCTTTGCGACGTAGCCTTTTTCGAAAAGCTCCTGTTTTCTGAGGTCGGGATAAAAATACGGCTTCATACGAATATCCTCGTCCTCGATTCCCCAGAGCATAAAATGCTTTACCGCGCACGCCGGGCGGTACGCGTCGAACACCTTCAGCCTGTAGCCCTGAACTATCAGTTCCTTGCTCACGGCTTTTAAAGCGCGGGCGGCTTCTTTGGTCAAGAGCGCGCACGGCTCCTCGTAACCGTCGATTTTATCTCCGATAAAATTATAGGTCGAATAGTAGCGGATTTCCTGGATAATATCAGGCACATAATCCGCCAGCAACACAAACCCCGAGGGATTTTTAGCCACATCTTCTTTATAGCTTTTCATAAGACTTCTCCAAATCTTTATTTACTCTGTCCACGGTAATCGAATGTTCGGAAGCTCGAGCTTCATCACGTCCTGTAAATCATATTTAATACCGTTGTTTTCCAATTCTTCTAAAAAGGCGTTGACGAATATCGGCGAGGAAAAAGGCTGGATAAAATCTATCGTAAATCTACCGCCCACGGCGGATGTTTCGAGCAACATCGAGGTTCCTGTGCTTGATGTCCAAAGTCTGAAATCCCTGATATACTCCTCGGAATCCAAAAAGCCCGCCTTACCGACGTAACTTACGGTAGCTGTTACAAGCCGTT
>JAHKZS010000115.1 GCA_020626545.1 bacterium | reverse complement strand
CACAAAAATTAGCTAAAAAAACTGTTATTTATTACATCTTTTTGTTATTTATTACATATAAAACGATAATTTGTCACAAAAAGCAAAACCGTCCGACGTAAATCGGACGGTTTTACTGTTGAAGTTTTGAAGTTTAGAGAAATATATAAAATCCTTTTTATGATACTATTTTACCATAAAAATCTAAAAAGCAAACAACCTGTTTTTACATTTCGGCGTTATTTATTACATTTAAACGCGTCTTGATGTAACGAACGACAATATAATGTAATAAAAAACAAAAAAATTATTTTAAATATCTATATGTAATAAATAACATATTTAACCTAATTCTTATAATCGCCGCATTAATTTTATCATTTTATATTATCCTTTTCAATTCACAAAAACATAGAAGTTTTCTTTTCAACTTTAGCTATTACTACCTAAAATAAATACTTTTCCTTAACCAATTTACGTACAATACATTTCAACAAAATAAAAACTCATTATTATGTAAAATAAAGTAGTGATTATATTTAAAATTTCACTTTTTATGCCGATTCTTTTCTACCGGCTGGCAAAAGCCGGCTATAATTCACATAATCTAAAATAATTCGACGTTAGGTTAAGTAATGATTGACAAAAATATTTATATAATATATAATAATTTGGTGTTATTATGTACTAAAGGAGAGGTAAATAATGAAAAGATTTTTATCGATAACACTTGTTGTATTAATGGTTGCGTCAATCTGCGCGTTCGCGGGTTGCTCCGGCTCAAACTCAGGCTCAACCACAAGTCAGGCTGCTGATAAGAAGACAGATAAAACATACGTTATCTATTCCGATAACGCTTTCGCTCCTTTCGAGTATCTCGATACAAAGACAAAAAAATATGTCGGCGTAGATATGGATATTATGGATGCGGTAGCTAAGGATCAGGGCTTCAAGTACGATATGCACAACGAAGGCTTTGACGCTTCGATGGGCGCTGTACAGTCGGGACAGGCTGACGGCATGATCGCGGGTATGACTATTAACGACGAGAGAAAGAAAACTTTCGATTTCTCTGAGCCGTATTTCGAGGACGGTCAGGTTATCGTAGCTAAAAAGGGCACAAAGATCGAGGATCTTAAGGGTAAATCCGTAGCAGTTAAAAACGGTACAGCGGGCAAGGATTACGCTGAGTCTGTTAAAGATAAGTACGGATTCTCTATCAACTACTATAAGGATTCTCCCTCTATGTATCAGGCGGTTAAGACAGGCGTAGATATAGCTTGTTTCGAGGATTTCTCGGTAATCGCTTATTCGATTAAGACAGGCGAGGTTAAACTCGAGATGGTAAACGATAAGCCCTTTAACGTAAAAGGCTACGGTTTCGCGGTTAAAAAAGGTCAGAACTCCGAGCTTCTCGAGAAATTTGACGCGGGTTTAGCTAACATCAAAAAGAGCGGCGAACTCAAGAAAATACTTGCTAAATACGGTTATTAATTCGATTTAGCTAAGGTTAAAAGTTGAAAATTTTTATTCAGCATGATAGGTTTCTTATCGTGCTGAATTTATGTAAGGCAGTTGTTGTATAATGGATTTTAGCAGAGTTTTTAACGAAGCGATGCCGCTTTTACTGGACGGTCTGAAGCTGACCGCTCTGGTCTCGCTGGCTTCTATCGCGATAGGAATGATACTCGGACTTTTCATATGTCTTATGAAGATGTCTAAAAACGTCGTATTGCGCGGTATAGCGGGTGTGTATATCTGGATTATCCGCGGTACGCCTATGCTCGTACAGGCGTTAATCATATTCTTAGGCGTTCCCCAGTTGATTCAGGTAGCTATTCCGAGCTTCCGCTTCGACGCGGTTACAGCGGGTATAATTACCCTGTCGCTGAACGCGGGCGCTTACTTAGCGGAGATTTACCGTGGCGGTATTATGGCTGTACCTAAGGGACAGAGCGAGGCGGCGCGTT
>JAHKZS010000114.1 GCA_020626545.1 bacterium | reverse complement strand
TAAGGCAAAGGGTGATTTATTTGCGGACTATTTACGCTGATGTATTTTTCTTTATAAATATGTTTGTAGATTTTTTGCTTTTATTATGCGTTAAAAGAATTATACACTCACCTGTAAAATACTCTCGTATAGTATTAGGAGCTTTATCAGGCGCTATTCTTAGTTTTACCGCATTTTTGCCGTTTAATCATTTTCCGATTAATTTACTTATAAATGTACTCGTAATATCAATATCCTCATTTATAGCTTTTGGATTTAAGAACAAACAAAAATTTATTAAAAACACGGTCATATTAGTAATAATAACATTTTTATATTCAGGCGCGTTGATAGCTTTTTACAACGCTTTCAGACCTAACGGTATGGTGATTATAAATAACGCCGTGTATTTTAACATATCTCCCATTCTACTGATAGTTTTAACGATAATTATATACCTTATTCTTTTAGTCTTTAAGAAGCTTTTTAAAAACACTACCGCCTCTAATCTCATTTATAATTTAAAAATTTATTATTCTAATAGGGAATATAATATCAAGTGCAAGGTCGATAGCGGGTGTAATGTTAAAGAACCTTTTTCGAACGATAGCGTAATTATAATAGATAAAAATGAATTCGAACCTATTAATTCGTCTAATGTAAGAATTATTCCCTACAACAGTCTCGGAGGTAAGGGAATCCTTAAAGGATATAAAGCTGAGAAAGTCTATATAGACGATAAACTAATTAACGAAGAAATATACATAGGGCTATCCGATAACATTTTCAAAGGTGAAATTAAAGGTTTGGTCCCTGTAGAATTAATAAAGGATTGATATAAATGAAGCTTAAGGACATAAAGAATTTTATTCTTAGATTATTCGTTACCGACGATCAGGTTTTTTATATCGGAGGCAGCGACACTCTCCCGCCGCCTTTAAGTAAACAAGAAGAAGCCGAAGTAATCAACGAAATTAGAAACGGTAACGAAAAATCCAAAGAAAAGCTTATAGTACATAATTTAAGACTTGTTGTTTATATCGCTAAACGGTTCGAAAGCGCCGGCGCTAATATCGAGGATTTAATATCTATTGGGACTATAGGACTTATAAAAGCGGTTAATACTTTTAATCCCGATAAGAACATAAAAATAGCGACCTACGCTTCAAGATGTATTGAAAATGAGATACTGATGTTTTTAAGAAAAAGCAGTCAGCTAAAAAACGAGATTAGTATAGACGAGCCTTTAAATACAGACTGGGACGGAAACGAACTTTTACTATGCGATGTCCTTGGTTCAGATCCCGATATTATAAATAGGGATATCGAAACAGAACTCGAGTGCAACCAATTACTTAGCGCGATATCCAAACTTAACGAGCGAGAAGCTTTAATTATGGAACTGAGATTTGGGCTCAACGGTAAGAAAGAACATACTCAAAAGGAAGTAGCGGATTTTTTAGGTATTTCGCAGTCATACATATCAAGGCTCGAAAAAAAGATTATCAAACGTCTAAAAAAAGATCTAGAAAAAATCGTCTAAACAAAAACAGCAAGCTATCAAGCTTGCTGTTTTTCAGTCATTGGTATTTTCTTTATCATCGTTACCGATTATTCCATCGTTATCATCTACGCGACCGTTGTTATCGTCCACGACATCAGATACCGCTTCGGAAACGCCCTTGGAAGCGTCTGTCATCATTTCCTCAGCTCCGTTGGCGGCGTCTGTCATCATTTCCTCAGCTCCGTCGGCGGCGTCTTTAACCATACCGCAGGCTGTAAAAGAAAATATAGAAATAATCGAAATAATAATAGCTGCAATTAATCTTTTCAAAATAATCACCCTACGCTATTATTTACATTATTCTTTATATTATACTATTCTTTCTCAGAAATTCCTTTTATTAAATCGTCGATTTTATAGGATTCCTTAACCTCATCGTCCACAAATACAGATACGATAAACGAGCCGTCGTCGTCAATAGTTATGCCTTTTCCCTGCTTTTTGCCGTTTATAAATTCGCCGAGGAATAAAAAGTCGCCGTTTCGATCGAACCTCGCGCCGATACCGTTAGGAGCATTATCGAACCATTTACCGATATGAGACGAGCCGTCGGAACCTCTAAATCCTACGCCGAAACCGTTCCTTAAGTTATCTTTCCAGTTTCCGACGTAATTAACCTTTCCGTTTTTAAAATAGAAAGTACCGAATCCGTTACGCTTATCATTATAATAACCGCCCTCGTAAGCGGTAGTTCCCTCGGGAGTGACTGTGCGGCCGTAACCTGAACGTTTGTTATTATTATCCAGTTCACCGAAGTAACGATATTTTTCACCGTTACTTTTAATTACGACATCAACCGGAGTTTTCTCGGAAACGTTGTCGTAAATCTTAACATCCTCATCTTCTTCATTTTCTTCTTCAACATTTTCGTTGAATTCTTTATTAGATATTTCGTAAAAAGGTTTTCCGTTTTTATCGTCAAGATACTCAGCTTCAGAAATATCAAAGGTAGTATTAAGATTGCGATTAAGGTTAAAATCAACGTTGTCGAAATCAAACCCGCCTAAATTATTTACGGAGTCATCCTTAATAACAGTTTTAGAAATAAACTTATTATTCGGAACAGAGTTAAAATATAAAAATCCGCTGTCAGTAAAAGCGAGTACAGTATAATCCCCGTCCTCAGGCATTTCAGTCTTGGGATAAAGATAGGTTTCCACAGACGAATCGGTTTTATTATGAATTTTAACAATAACGTCCTTATCGTCAACCTTAGACGGATAAAGCACATAATCAGGCTTTTTACTATCCTTGGAATAATACTCGCTTTTAATCCAAAAATGTTCCATATTAAAATAGAATCTTTTAAAGATAAAACCGGTATCGTCGTAAGTATTAACCCTGTAACAGTTATCATTAACCTTCTCGGCGCCCTGATAAACAGTTTTATTTCTATTTACTTTCCAACTAAGCTGTTCGTCCTTTTCCATACTGTAAACGAAAGTGTATTCCACATCGTCTACATACTGGACGCAACGATTATTCTGAGGTTCAAAACCGCTGTTAAAATAGTTAGAACGAACTCCGGCGAAAAAATCCTCAGAAAAATCAAGTATATCAAATTTTTCGAAAGCTAATCCAAAATAAATAATTTCTTTATTATCCATCATAACCCACATAAATTAAAACGTAAAATAATTAAAGCGCAATAAATAAAATATTGCGCTTTATATTTTTAAATAGAAAGTGTTTTAGCTATATCGAATAGATCTTTGTTAAATACTCTGGGCATATCCAAAGCTTCGGTAATATCGTAATCGACAATCTTGCCCTCTTTCATAGCGACAACTCTGTTACCCTTGCCCTCGGCTAAAAGGTCAACAGCCTTATGTCCCATAATAGAAGCTACTACTCTGTCTCTTAAAGTCGGAGAACCGCCGCGCTGTACATGACCGAGAATAGTTGCTCGGGTTTCGATATTCAGACGTTTTTCAACGTATTTAGCGAGGTCGTTTACTCCGCCGACTCCCTCGGCGACAACAATAATGAAGTGCTTCTTACCGGTTTTTTGTGTATCTATAATACGAGATATAACATCTCTTTCGATATCATGCTCAACCTCGGGAACTAATATAGCAGTAGCTCCGCAGGAAATACCAACCTGAAGCGCGATATCACCGCAACGACGTCCCATAACCTCAACAATAGAGCAACGGTCGTGCGACTGAGCTGTATCACGAATCTTATCTATCATATCAATAGCGGTATTCATAGCGGTATCAAAACCGATTGTATACTCGGAACAAGCGATATCATTATCAATAGTGCCCGGAACACCTATACAATTTACACCGGCGTTAGTAAGAGCTCTCGCGCCGGCAAAAGAACCGTCACCGCCGATTACTACAACACCGCTGATACCTAAATCCTGACAATGTTTAGCCGCCTTTTTCTGACCGGCTTCAGTTTTAAACTCCTCGCTTCTCGCGGTATAAAGCATAGTACCACCGTTACCGATTATATCGGAAACTGAGCGAAGATTCATTTTTTCAACATCACCGTTTAATAGTCCGTTATATCCTCTATAAACTCCGTAAACGTCCATACCTTTAGCGATAGCTGAACGTACAACCGCTCTTACCGCAGCGTTCATACCCGGAGCGTCGCCGCCGCTGGTTAATACGGCAATTTTCTTCTTATCCATATTTTACCTCCTGGGAGCATAATTATAAATTTACCTTTTAATTATAATACAATTTATAATTAAATACAATAGAATGATGTCATTTTTTTGGAAATATAGTATAAAAAAGTTGTATTAATTTTTAAAGTACATATAAAACTGACATTTAAGCGTTCCGTTATACAGCTTTCTTCGCTTATCGGCTTTTCTTTTGAATAGTTTTTCGAAGTCATCATCGGGAGTAATAATACCGTAGCTTTTCCCTTTTTCCTTTATAAACTTAACTCCAAGGGTTTTATATATTTCTTCAGCTTCATTTATATCGAGAAGTCTTTCTCCGTAAGGAGGGTTAACTATCGTAGTCTGGAACTCACTGTCAAAGGTAAAGTCCTTTATATCTCTTTTGAAAAAATCTATTCTATCTTCGACACCAGCTCTTTGAGCGTTAGAGCGGGCAATCTCTAACGCTTCCTCGTCTATATCGTATCCGATAGCTTTAAAACTACAATTACGGTTTATAGCTAAACGCGCTTTTTCTCTTTCCTCTTTCCAAACAACATCGGGAATCTGCTGCCAGCTTTCAGCCGAAAAACTTCGATTTAGCCCCGGAGCTATATTAAGCGCTTTTAATGCGGACTCTATAAGCAGAGTACCGCTTCCGCACATCGGATCAACTACAAAGTGATTAGGTCTTACTCTCATAAGATCTACCATAACGGCGGCGAGAGTTTCTTTTATCGGAGCGTCATTAGACTCTATGCGGTAACCTCGTTTATGTAACCCCTCGCCCGTTGTATCTAAAAGTATAGACACTTTATCTTTTCTTATAAGAAACTGTATCCTGTGAACAGCTCCGCTCTCCTCGAACCAATTAACTCCGTATTTAGAAGAAAGTCTTTCTACTACAGATTTTTTAATAATCTTCTGGCAATCCGACACGGAATAGAGCTCGGAGTCAAGAGAGCTGCCCTTTACGGGAAAGGCGTCTTTTTTACCGATAAAGTTTTCCCACGGAATAGACTTAACCGCCTCAAATAACTCGTCGAAGGTAAAGGCGGTAAACTCAGATAAAAGAATCTGAATTCGTTCACTGTAACGTGAAATAATATTGGCTTTAGCTAAAGTGTTATAATCTCCGCTGAAAAGGACTCTTCCGTTTTCAGCTTTAACATTTTCAACATTATTAAATTTTAACTCGTTAGCGCATATGCCCTCTACACCCATTATACAAGGCGCGCAAAAATTTAACTCATTCATAAAAATATCCTATCAAACAAAAAGGGTATCGGTAAACCGACACCCGATTTTTTACTTTTTAGAACCGCCTCGACGGCTGTATCCTCGGGACTCTCCCGATGAACGTTTTAAGTCCGACATCTTGTCCTCGCTTGTCTTTTTGAACATAGACATCATATCCTCAAAATTAGACGGAGATTCGGGACGTGAACTTTGCCACTCATAATTTCCGGGACCGGTTACGGGAGAAGCGGGTTTGTAAGGCTTTCGTGACTTTGGCTTACGCGGAGAGTTATTATCTCTTTCGGGTTTAGGTAACGTCTGCTTAATAGAAAGCGCAATTTTACCGTTTTCCGCGGAAATAACTTTAGCCTTAACAATATCCCCGACTTTAAGGAACTCGTTAATATCATTTACATAAGTCCTCGAAACCTCGGAAATATGCACCATACCGGTAACTCCGTCGGATAGATCCACAAAAGCTCCGAATTTAGAAATACCCGAAACTTTTCCCTCTACTATTGTACCAATTTCAACACTCATTCTGTACCCCGTTTATTAATCTCCTGAAACATTAACGAAAACTCGTTCGCCGTTCTTTAAATAATCTAAATCCTCACGAGCGATATCTTCATAGTATTTACGAAGTTCATCATCCTTAAGATTCTTTATCTTTTTTAAAGAATCTATTTTTATCTCTAGAATCTGTCGTTGGTTATCTAATCGATCAGATTCCTCTTTTTTTTCTCTAATCTGTATACTCTGATTAATTATTGTAAACGAAGCGTAAACTAAAAACGCGGCAAGAGCTACAAAAAGCAGAATATATTTTTTATTAAATTTTTTCTTCTGAGGCGTTATCTCTTTAATATCGCTTTTCTTTTCTTCGACGATATTTTCTTTTTTAGTATTGACCTTTTTTTCTTCCATATTTTAACCTTCAAATTTTCGGCTTTATTAAATGGCACATCTAGTTTTATTTTAATATTATACATTATTTTTCTACTTATTTTCAATACTTTTTTCGATATTTTTTTAAAAAACTTAACGAGCGGATTTAGAAAAAAATCAAAAAAACGACCTATTGTATAGTGAAAAGTAACAAAACCAAGTATTTCGCCAAAAATAACGAACAGTCTGATTATTCCTTCCAGCATCGCGAGCGAGAAGTAGAATGTGATTATCCCGCAAATTACCATAAAAACTATATCCGAAATAATATAATGGTATTTCTTATTAAAACCAAGAATGTGAAAAATATGAAAAGGCTCATATACAAATCCAAGTAAAAAGCCCAGTATTAATGAATAGAAAAAAGTAATTATCAGTTCGGATAACGTAAACTCCATCAGCTAAACAACCTCTGAAAAAAGCTTTTATCCGATTTACTCTGAGAATAATTTAATAGATTTATAGTTCCGTCAATTTCTACGTTTCCCGAATCCAAATCAAGTTTACTTATATGTAAAGAAGAACCTCTTATAACTAAATCACCCATATTAGTTTTAAGATTAACAGTTTCCTCGTTAAAACCTAATACATCATTAACACCCGTAAGGCTCAGATTACTTCTGTTATCAAGAATGAGACTATGCGGTTTTTGGGATTTATCATACATAAGAATTCCTCCATATAAAATCTATCTAATTATATGGAGAAAAAATTATTTTATGTTGCGTTTTCGTACATTAAAGCGGCATTATCCTTTGTAGCGTGCTCATTAATTTCTTTTACACGTATTTTTACATTTTTTGAACCCATAGAGATCTCAATAATATCGCCTGTCTTTACGGCGTAGGAAGCTCTAGCTATATTGCCGTTAACCGTAACTCTGCCCGCGTCGCATGCCTCATTAGCGACGGTGCGGCGTTTTATAATTCGTGATACTTTTAAAAACTTATCTAATCTCATATAAATTGCCATAGCCTTTCAACCCACAAATTGATATTAAAGTTACCTTACGCTGTTACCGTGGGCGGATAAGGCGTAAATGGTAATTAAACCATCAGCTTGTTGTCCTGTAGGGACAAACAGAGCGGGCAATATTAATTCAAAATCGTGTGAACTTTCACACTATTTCCTTCTTAAAAAGAAAACTGCCTCATAAGAGGCAGTTTACAAATCTAATTATTTGTTTACAGCATCCTTGAAAGCTTTACCTGCTTTGAAAGCGGGAACCTTAGAAGCGGCAATCTCAATCTTGTTGCCTGTTCTGGGATCTACACCTGTACGAGCGTTTCTCTGACGCTGCTCGAATGTACCGAAGCCAACGAGCTGTACCTTATCGCCCTTAGCGATAGCGTCAACGATTGTATCAACTGTAGCGGAAACTGCTTTTTCAGCGTCTTTCTTAGAAATACCGCTTGCCTCTGCAACTGCAGCAATTAATTCTGTTTTGTTCATAGTTTAATTCCTCCAAAAAATTTATTTAACTTCTTCCCATAGGGAATCAAGTTGACTGAGTGAAGCCGTTTTAATATCTATATCTCTTTCTTCGGCGAGAATTTCTAATTTCTTAAAACGGTCGGTAAACTTATCACAAGCGTCGTAAAGCGCTTTCTCAGAGTCTACCTTAATAAAACGGGAAACATTAACAACAGAAAACAGTAAGTCTCCCAGTTCTTCAGCTTGAGAATCAGTATTACCGGATGTAACAGCTACTTTAAGCTCGTCCGTTTCTTCGCAAACCTTATCCAAAGCTCCGTTAACATCTTCCCAGTCAAAGCCTACCTTAGCTGCCTTTTTCTGAATCTTTTCAGCTCTCATAAGCGATGGTAAAGCTTTAGACACACTGTCCATAGCTTCGGATTGTTTCTTCTGAGATTTTTTAGCCATCTTAACGTTATCCCAGCTTTTAAGAGCTTCCTCACTATTGTCGGCTTTTACATCACCGAATACATGAGGATGTCTTTCAACAAGTTTTTTACAAACTCCGTTTATAACATCGTTAATATCGAACTCGTTTTCCTCAGCGGACATCTCGCTATGGAAAACGACCTGAAGAAGCACATCGCCGAGTTCTTCTTTTAAAAGCTCGGAATCTTTGTTATCGATAGCCTCAATAACCTCGTAAGTTTCTTCGATAAAGTTACTTCTGATTGACTCATGAGTCTGGACTCTGTCCCAAGGGC
>JAHKZS010000113.1 GCA_020626545.1 bacterium | reverse complement strand
CCCAGTATTTCACGATATGTTTTATAAAAGTTTTCGAAATTATCGTTATCGAGTTCCTCACGTATTTTTTCGAGCAGAGTATTATAAAAATAAAGGTTATGTAAAACGCACAGCCTCATTCCGAGCATTTCGCCCGCTTTCATCAGGTGTCTTATATATGCTCTGCTGAAGTTTCTGCAAACTTGACAATCACACTTTTCGTCGATAGGAGCTTCATCCAGCTCATATTTAGCGTTCATAATATTTCTTATACCGCTCCACGTGAAAAGATGGCCGTGGCGGGCGTTTCTGCTGGGCATAACGCAGTCGAACATATCAATTCCGCGAAAAACCGCTTCCAAAATATTTACAGGTGTGCCTACTCCCATAAGATACCTCGGCTTACTTTCGGGAGCGTAGGGTATAACTTCATCAATGATTTCGTACATAACCTTGGTTTCTTCACCTACGGCGAGCCCGCCTATAGCGTAGCCGGGTAAATCCATATCAGCTATGGTTTTCATATGCTCAACTCTTAAGTCCTTATAAATACCGCCTTGATTAATTCCGAATAAAAGCTGTTTTTTATTTATAGTATCGTCTAAAGAGTTTAATCGAGCCATCTCATCTTTACATCTTTTAAGCCATCTTGCCGTAAGCTCGGCTGATTTCTTAGTGTAATCGTAAGGGGAAGGATTTTCTACGCATTCGTCAAAAGCCATAGCGATAGTAGAGCCGAGGTTAGATTGGATCCTCATACTAAGCTCAGGCGTCATAAAGATTTTATGTCCGTCTATATGTGAGTTGAATACTACGCCTTTCTCAGAGATGTTTCTAAGCTTCGCGAGGGAAAACACCTGGAATCCTCCGCTGTCGGTTAGGATAGGGCCGTCCCATTTTGTGAATTTATGTAGTCCGCCGAGTTTTTTAACATTATCATCACCCGGTCTAAGATGTAAATGGTATGTATTACTGAGCATAATCTGACATTTTACGTCTTTTAAATCGAACGCCGATAACGCTCCTTTAATAGCCCCGCAAGTCGCGACGTTCATAAATGCCGGGGTTTGAATCTTTCCGTGTACAGTATTTATCACACCTCGACGGGCGTTGCCTTGCTTTTTAATAATCTTAAACATTTTATTCTCCTATAAAATCGCCATAGCGTCGCCGAACGAGAAGAATCTGTATCTCTCGTCAACGGCGGTTTTGTAAGCGTTCATAATATTATCGTATCCCGCGAAAGCCGAAACAAGCATAATGAGCGTGCTTTCGGGAAGGTGAAAGTTAGTAATCAACCCGTCGAGTACCTTAAAATCATATCCGGGGTAAATAAATATATCAGTCCAACCGTCGCAAGCCTTAATCTCTCCGAATTGAGAAGCTACACTCTCTAAGGTTCTGCACGAAGTAGTTCCGACAGCTATAACTCTCTTACCGTTCTTTTTAGTTTCACGAATAAGATTTGCTGTTTCTTCAGGTATTTCGTAGTGTTCGCTGTGCATTTTATGTTTAGTTACGTCCTCTACTTTTACAGGTCTGAACGTTCCGAGTCCTACATGGAGCGTAACGTAGCCGATATTAACACCTTTGTTTTTAATTTTATCCATAAGTTCTTCGGTGAAATGCAGTCCCGCGGTAGGCGCCGCGGCTGAGCCGAGTTCGTTAGAGTAAACGGTCTGGTATCTCTCTTTATCTTTTAACTTTTCAGTAATATAAGGGGGAAGGGGCATTTGACCGATTTTATCGAGCGCGGCGAAAAAGTTTTCGTCACATTTAAAATTCACAATTCTGTTTCCGTCATCCTTGACTTCAACAACCTCGGCTTCCATAATTCCGCCGCCAAAAGTGAATTTAGCGCCGGCTTTAGCTTT
>JAHKZS010000010.1 GCA_020626545.1 bacterium | reverse complement strand
ATTATACTTTCATCTTCCACGGTTTTCGGTTTAGTATGACTTGTAAACTAACAGACGGTTACAGATGATTACAGATGAAAAATTTTATCTGTAACCCTAAAAACTCAGTGTTTATCGGACGTTAGACTATATCCTAACAGATAAACAGTAAAAATATATACATTATAAAAATTTTTATAAAAAAAATAATTTTTTTAAAACTAATATATAGGGTTATAGAATTACACTTCCATCTGTAACGACTATCAGGATGACATAACTGACTACTGAGAACTGAGAACTGTCCGCAAAACAAAAAGTGAGCCGAATAAACGGCTCACTCTAATAAGTTTATTAAACTTTAAATCAGATATCGAGGTCAACCTCGACAGGCTGTTCAGCCTGGTTAACTTCGAGCTCGACGTCGTTATAACGGCGCATACCTGTTCCCGCGGGAATAAGCTTACCGATAATAACGTTTTCTTTAAGTCCCATAAGGTGATCGACTTTACCCTTGATCGCCGCGTCGGTGAGAACTCGGGTAGTTTCCTGGAACGACGCCGCCGACATAAAGCTGTCGGTAGCGAGAGCCGCCTTGGTGATACCGAGGAGCATCTGTGTCCAAGTTGCTTCCTTTAAGCCCTCCTCGCCGTTCGCGATACGCTCTTTAATCTTCTCGTTAGCGGTGAGTACGGTAGTCTTGTCGTAGGACTGGCCCGCGATAAGGTCTGTATCGCCCGCGTCGTCGAGACGAACCTTCTTGAGCATCTGGCGCACGATAACTTCGATATGTTTATCGTTAATATCAACACCCTGGAGACGATAGGTCGACTGTACCTCGGAGATAAGGTAGTTCTGGAGAGCGTTTGTACCGAGAATCGCGAGTACATCGTGGGGATTAACCGCGCCGTCGGTAATCTTGTCGCCCTTCTGGATATGCTGGCCTTCCTCTACCTTTACTCTGAATCCGAAAGGTATGAGGTAAGCGCGCTCGTCGCCTGTTTCCTTATTATAAATTACGGCATGGTTAGCGTTCTTACGCTCCTCGAATCTTACGTCACCCTCGATCTCACTTATAATAGCGAGGCTCTTAGGTTTACGCGCTTCGAAAAGTTCCTCTACACGCGGAAGACCCTGTGTAATATCCTCCGCCGAAGCAACACCGCCCGTATGGAATGTACGCATTGTAAGCTGTGTACCGGGCTCACCGATAGACTGAGCCGCGATAATACCAACAGCTTCGCCGACAGTTACGGGGTAACGGTTAGCGAGGTTGGAGCCGTAGCACTTACGGCAAACGCCGTGCTTAGCGCAACAGCCTAATACCGAACGGATCTTAACGCTCTTGGCGCCGCTCTTAATAATTATATTAGCTTCCTCGTCGTTCATCATAACGTCTTTACTTACGAGAGTATTTCCGTTTTCGTCACAGAAATCGTCGATTAAGTAACGACCGATTAAACGCTCGTGTAAGCCTTCGATTACGCTTCCTTCGCTCTCGATATCGAATACCTCTAAGCCGTCCTTGGAACCGCAGTCTTCCTCGTGGATAATAACTTCCTGGGATACGTCAACAAGACGACGTGTTAAGTAACCCGAGTCAGCGGTACGAAGCGCTGTATCGGCAAGACCTTTACGAGCTCCTCGAGAGGAGATAAAGTACTCTAAGATATTAAGACCTTCACGGTAGTTAGCTCGGATAGGAATTTCGATTGTTCTACCCGATGTATTCGCGATAAGTCCTCGCATACCGGCGAGCTGACGAATCTGGCTCATACTACCACGGGCTCCGGAATCAGCCATCATAAAGATCGGGTTGTAACGGTCGAGACCTTCCTGAAGCTTGTCGGTTACGTCATTAGTAGCCTTTTCCCAGATACTGAGCACCTCGGCGTAACGCTCCTCGTCGGAACGTAAACCGAGCATATACTCTTCGGATACGGCGTCTACCTTAGCCTCGGCTTCGGCGATAATCTCTCCCTTAGCGGGCGGGATAGTCGCGTCGCATACGGCTACGGTAATAGCTCCGATAGTCGAATACTTATAACCCTGAGCCTTGATATTATCAAGAACTACGGATGTAATCTGTGTGCCGTGCTTCCGGATACAAGCGTCGATAATCTTCTTGAGAGCGCCTTTTCCTACTAAGAAATCAACCTCGAGCTTGAACTTGTTCTCGGGGATTGAGCGGTCTACTAAACCTAAATCCTGGGGAATCGGGTTGTTAAAGATAATCTTTCCGACAGTTGTATCGATAAGAGCGGACTTCATTTCGCCGTCGATTTCCATTGTACGGCGAACTTTTATCTTTGAATGAAGCTTGATTACGCCTGTCTGATAAGCCATCATAGCTTCGTCAACATCACGGAACACCTTACCCTCGCCCGGTTCGCCGTCCTTATCGAGTGTAAGGTAATAGGAACCGAGGATCATATCCTGGGTAGGTACGGTAACAGGCTGGCCGTCGGAAGGCTTAAGTAAGTTGCCCGCCGCGAGCATAAGGAATCTGGCCTCAGCCTGAGCTTCCGCCGAAAGCGGTACGTGAACAGCCATCTGGTCGCCGTCGAAGTCGGCGTTATACGCTGTACATGAAAGCGGATGGAGCTTGATAGCTCTACCCTCTACGAGTACAGGCTCGAATGCCTGAATACCGAGACGGTGAAGTGTAGGCGCGCGGTTGAGTAATACGGGATGGCCCTTGATTACAACTTCGAGGGCGTCCCAAACCTCGGGCTTCGCGCGTTCTACAGCCTTACGCGCCGCTTTAATATTTATAACCTCTTTGGTTTCAACGAGGCGTTTCATTACGAAAGGTTTAAACAGCTCAAGCGCCATTTCCTTAGGAAGACCGCACTGGTACATCTTGAGCTCAGGACCTACAACGATAACCGAACGTCCCGAGTAGTCTACACGTTTACCGAGAAGGTTCTGACGGAAACGTCCCTGCTTACCCTTAAGCATATCGGATAGCGACTTAAGAGCTCTGCCGTTGGGGCCTGTTACGGCTCTGCCGCGGCGACCGTTATCAATAAGCGCGTCTACGGCTTCCTGGAGCATACGCTTCTCGTTACGGATAATAATATCGGGAGCGTTAAGCTCGATAAGCTTAGCGAGACGGTTGTTACGGTTAATTACACGACGATAGAGGTCGTTTAAGTCGGAAGTCGCGAAACGTCCGCCGTCGAGCTGTACCATAGGTCTGATATCGGGCGGAATTACAGGTACTTCGGTAAGAATCATCCACTCGGGACGGTTGCCCGAATTTCTAAAGCTCTCGATTACGTCGAGCTTTTTAATAAGTCTGCCCTGTTTCTGACCTGTAGCTGTTTCGAGCTCGGCTCTTACGGTTTCAGCCTGTTCGTCGAGGTCGATTTCCTTTAAGAGCTCGAGGATAGTTTCGGCTCCCATTCCCGCTTTAAAGTCGTCCTCGTACTTCTCGCGCATATCCATATATTCGCTCTCGTTGAGGCACTGGAGCTTTTCAAGCTCACGGCAGTCGCCGGGATCGGTTACGATATAGCTCTGGAAATATAATACGCGCTCGAGGTTTCTCGGGGAAATATCGAGTATAAGGGCGATTCTCGAAGGAGTACCCTTGAAATACCAGATGTGAGATACAGGAGCGGCGAGGTGGATATGGCCCATACGCTCGCGTCTAACCTTCGCGCGGGTTACTTCAACTCCGCAACGGTCGCAGATCTTGCCCTTGTATCTGATTCTCTTATACTTTCCGCAGTGACACTCCCAGTCCTTAGTAGGTCCGAAAATACGCTCACAGAATAAGCCGTCGCGCTCGGGCTTTAAGGTACGGTAGTTGATAGTCTCGGGCTTTTTAACTTCGCCGTAAGACCATGATAAAATCTGCTCCGGAGAAGCAAGATTAATTTTAATTGAATCAAAAACATTGTTTTCCATAATAATTGCTCCTCCTTAATTAATATTCTTCGCCGTTGCCGTCGAACTCGTTATAATCGTCGGATTCTTCGACAATCGACTGTTCATCAAACATATTGTCTTCGTTATCGCTGTCCTCGTCGAGAGTTAAGCCCTCCATCGAGTTAGAAGTCATAACGTTCTTCTCCTCGAAGTTAGCGTTCTCTACGGGTAAATCGTCGTCCTCCTCGAAGTGCTGCTTGAGGTCGATTTCCTCGCCCTCACGGTTCATAACACGAACATCGAGCGAGAGCGACTGAAGCTCTTTAACGAGTACCTTGAACGACTCGGGGATACCCGGTGCGGGGATGTTCTGGCCCTTAACGATAGCCTCGTAAGTCTTAACACGTCCTACAACGTCGTCCGACTTAACGGTAAGGATTTCCATAAGGGTATAAGCCGCGCCGTAAGCCTCCAGCGCCCAAACTTCCATCTCACCGAAACGCTGTCCGCCGAACTGAGCTTTACCGCCCAGCGGCTGCTGAGTAACGAGGGAGTACGGGCCTGTGGAACGAGCGTGGATTTTATCATCAACGAGGTGATGGAGTTTAAGGTAATACATATAACCGACGGTTACGGGGTTATCGAAGTAGTCGCCCGTACGGCCGTCCTTAAGCATTGTTTTACCTTCAAGCGAGATACCGTTCTGGCGTACACATTCGCCGAAGTCGATACCCGTTACCTCTGATCTCGGTTTATAATCGTCCTTCTCGCGCATCATTTTGAATGCTTCGAAGATATCCGACTCGTGCGCGCCGTCGAATACAGGAGTCTGTATCTTCCAGCCGAGCGCCTTTGCGGCGTATCCCAAGTGAACCTCGAGAACCTGTCCGATATTCATACGGGAAGGTACGCCGAGGGGGTTAAGAACGATGTCGAGCGGAGTACCGTCGGGTAAGAACGGCATATCCTCTACAGGTAAAATTCGGGATACAACACCCTTGTTACCGTGACGACCCGCCATCTTATCTCCGACAGAGATCTTTCGCTTCTGAGCGAGATAAACTTTTACTTCTTTATTTACACCGGGTTGAAGCTCGGCTCTCGAGTCCTCGCGGGTAAATACTTTAATATCTACAACAATACCGTTTTCGCCGTGGGGAACTCTAAGCGAGGTATCTCTTACCTCACGAGCCTTCTCGCCGAAAATAGCTCTTAAAAGTCTTTCCTCGGCGGTGAGTTCGGTTTCTCCCTTAGGAGTTACCTTACCTACGAGAATATCGCCCGCGTTAACTTCCGCGCCGATATGGATAATACCGTTCTCGTCGAGGTCTTTGAGCATATCGTCGCCGACGTTAGGAATATCGCGTGTGATTTCCTCGGGTCCGAGTTTAGTATCTCTTGCCTCGGTATTGTATTCATTAATATGGATAGATGTATATACATCTTCTCTTACGATTTTTTCACTGATGAGAACCGCGTCCTCGTAGTTATAACCTTCCCAGGTCATAAATCCGATAAGAGCGTTCTTACCGAGCGCGATCTCGCCGTTCTTTGTAGCGGGACCGTCCACGAGTACATCGCCCTTCTTAACACGGTCGCCCTTATCTACAACGGGGATCTGGTTGATACATGTACCCTGGTTACTTCTTAAGAACTTAATAACCTGGTAATCTTTAATTTCGCCGTCGTCGTAAAGCACGCGCACATGGTTAGCGTCTACGCTTGCTACAACACCGTCGCCCTCAGCGAGCACACAAACGCCCGAGTCGGTACCTGTGCGGTATTCCATACCTGTACCTACGATAGGCGACTGGGTAATCATAAGCGGTACAGCCTGACGCTGCATGTTAGATCCCATAAGAGCTCGGTTCGCGTCGTCGTTCTCGAGGAACGGAATCATCGAAGTCGCCGCGGATACAACCATTCTCGGCGATACGTCCATATAGTCGAAGCGGTCGGGAGTATACTCAACGAAGCTGTCTCTGAATCTTCCGACAACTCTCTTATTCTTAAAGCGTCCGTTTTCGTCGAGAGGTTCGTTAGCCTGAGCTACCGCGAAATCATCTTCCTGGTCGGCGGTCATATATACAACCTCGTCGGTTACGATTCCGTTTTCCTTGTCGATTTTTCTAAACGGAGCCTCTATAAATCCGTACTCGTTAATCTTAGCGAAAGTAGCGAGATAGGAGATAAGTCCGATGTTAGGACCTTCAGGAGTCTCGATAGGACACATACGGCCGTAGTGGGTGTAGTGTACGTCTCGAACTTCGAATCCGGCGCGGTCACGTGAAAGTCCGCCGGGGCCTAAGGCCGAGAGTCTTCTTTTATGAGTAAGCTCAGCGAGAGGGTTGTTCTGATCCATAAACTGAGAAAGCGGTGATGAACCGAAGAACTCTCTTATAGCCGCCGTAACAGGTCTTATGTTGATAAGAGTATTAGGCGTCATAGTTTCGGCGTCCTGATTCTGAAGAGTCATTCTCTCGTGAATAACTCGGTCAAGACGGCTGAAACCGATTCTGAACTGGTTCTGTAAAAGCTCGCCTACACAGCGGATACGGCGGTTACCGAGATGGTCAATATCGTCGGTATTACCTACGCCTTCAGCGAGGCAGTTCATATAGTTAATTGATGCGAATATATCGTCAACCGTAATATTATTAGGGATAAGCTCCGGCTTTCTTTCGCGAAGCATTTCTTTAAGCTGGTCCTCATTTTCGGCGTTGTCAAGAATATCGCAGAGAACATCGAACACAACGTGCTCGTTAATACCACATTCTTCTCTCGCGTCAAAATCAACGTAAGCCGAAATATCTACCATACCGTTGGAGATAATCTTTACTATCTTATTATCTCTCTCGGGTACGCGTACATATACAACTTTTACGCCCGCGTTCTCAATCTTAGTGGCGAGAGCGCGGTCGACGGTTTCATCTCTCTGAGCTAAAACCTCGCCTGTTCTCGGATCAGCTACCGGCTCGGCTAAAATTCTGCCTGAAAGACGGTTAATAATACCGAGCTTTTTGTTATATTTATAACGTCCTACTCTCGACATATCGTAACGATGCGGGTCGAAGAAAAGGTTATTGATGTGAAGCTGCGCGCTTTCAAGGATAGAAGGCTCGGACGGTCTTAACTTTTTATAAACCTCGAGCATACCTTCCTCGACGCTCTTAGTAGTATCCTTTTCGATAGTAGCCTTGATACGAGCGTCATCGCCGAAGTATTCGAGAATCTCGGCGTCGGTACCTAAACCTAACGCGCGGATAAATGTAGTGATAGGAACTTTTCTGTTCTTATCAATATGAACGTAGAAAACGTCGTTAACGTCGTTCTCGTACTCGAGCCAAGCGCCTCGGTTAGGAATAACCGTTGACGAGAAGAGCTCTTTACCGGTTTTGTCGTGCTCCATTTTATAGTACACGCCGGGAGAACGCACGAGCTGGGAAACGATTACTCGTTCCGCGCCGTTTATAACGAACGTACCGCTGTCGGTCATAAGCGGTAAATCGCCCATATATACGTTATTTTCCTTAATTTCGCCCGTCTCTTTATTGAGAAGGCGCGCTCTTACGCGAAGCGGAGCGGAATATGTAGCGTCGCGCTCCTTACATTCGATTACGCTGTAGTTAGGGTTATCGATATCAACTTCATAATCGAGGAAATCCAGCACAAAATTACCGGTATAATCGGTAATACCTGAAACGTCGCGGAAAACTTCCTTAAGACCTTCTTCTAAGAACCACTTATAAGATTTGGTCTGTACCTCGATAAGATTAGGCATATCGATAACTTCGTCGATTTTTGCGAAACTCATACGCTCGGTTCTACCTATCTGTACGGGTTTTACATTAATCATAGGCGTATCAACTCCTTTTAAAATTACGGTTTTTTACACTTTTCGCCGATAAGAAAATATTTCGGAAAATTCACTAATTTAAGCCTTGACAAATAAAAAATACTGTGGTAATATTCATATTTTATTTTTAGGCCAAAATCGTAAAAAGTTCGAAAAATTCCCATTATCGATTAGTTTACCATTTTATTACACTTCTGTCAAAAAGTCAAGCTTTTAAAGCAAAATAATTACAAAAAAGATAAAAAATGTACAAACACTCGGGTACGTTGGTAAATATAAAAAGTTTATGGAGTTTTAACAAACAAAATATATGCTTTTTGTGCAAGTTAGGGGTAAGGGGTAAGGGGTAAGGGCAAAGGGCTAAGGGCAAAGAGCTGAGTCTAATATACCCTATCCCCTATATCCTATACCCTAAATCCTACACCCTAAATCCTACATCCTACACCCTAAATCCTACATCCTACACCCTAAATCCTACACCCTACACCCTAAATCCTACACCCTAAACAAAAGCACAAACAATCCGTACAACGCCGCGGCGGATACTCCGTAGGCTATAACGGGACCGCATATCACGAAAAGCTTAGCTCCCAGCCCCACTATAAAGCCCTCGCTTTTAAACTCGATAGCGGGAGAAGCCATCGAATTAGCGAAGCCTGTAATCGGCACGAGCGTTCCGGCGCCCGCCTTTTTAGCGATTTTTTCGTAGAAGTGGAACGCCGTAAAAATCACCCCGATAAAAATGAGCGTACAGGAACACAGTATTTTCGCGTCGTTCTCAGGGATTTTTAAGTAAAGGTAAAGATTGGTTAATCCCTGTCCTAAGGCGCAGATCAACCCGCCCGCGATAAACGCTCTAAGGCAGTTAAAGCGGGTTTTGCTGTTTGGAGAAAACTTTTTTACAATCTTTGAATATTCTTTTTTATCAATCATATTATCACCCGTTTTATTATTTCCATTATTTTTTATTCTAAACTATTTATTTTTTTAAATATATATAGTATAATGATTATAACTAAGCCCAAAAAGGTGAAACGAATTTGGAACATTATCTTGATAACAGCGCTACGACTAAAGTCAGCGAACTGTCAGCTAAAAAAGTATATGAAATGATGACCGATAATTACGGCAATCCCAGCTCGCTCCACAATAAAGGAATGAGAGCCGAGGACGAGCTTATATCGGCTAGAAAAACCGTAGCTAAAGCTATGGGCGTTACCGAAAACGAAGTTTACTTCACAAGCGGAGGTACGGAAGCCAACAACCTCGCGGTTTTCGGAACGGTAAACTGGCTTAAAAAACGCGGGAACAAAATCGTCACCACCGCTATTGAGCACAGCTCGGTTTACGAGGCGGTTAAACATTTAGAAGAAAACGGCTTCGAGGTTGTTTACATAAAGCCCGGTAAGGACGGCGAGTTTACCGAAGAAAGCTTCGAGCAAGTTATCGACAAAAATACTATTCTCGTGTCGGTTATGGCGGTAAACAACGAACTCGGAACGATACTCCCGATAGAAAAGCTAAAGAAGATTATCGAGAGCAAGAACTCCCCCGCCCTGCTTCACTGCGACTGCGTTCAGGCGTTCGGAAAAATTCCGCTCAAACTCGCTAAAGCGGGCGTGGATTTAGCTTCGGTAAGCGGACATAAAGTTCACGCGCCGAAAGGCGTCGGAGCGTTATACGTAAAGAAAAATCTCCACATTAAACCAATAATTTTCGGTGGCGAGCAGGAGAAAAAACTCCGCCCCGGCACAGAGGCGATACCGCTAATCGCCGGATTTTCCGCCGCGGTTAAGGAGTTCGATATATGCCGTAACTACAAGTACGTTTCAGAACTTCACTCATACGCTCTCGAAAAGCTCGGCGAAATCGACGGCGTGGTTATAAACTCGCCCGAGGACGCTTTACCGTATATAATCAACTTTTCGGCACTCGGAATAAGGAGCGAAATTATGCTGCACTTCCTCGCGCAAAGGGAGATTTACGTTTCGAGCGGAAGCGCCTGCGCTAAAGGCAAGCCGAGCCACGTTCTAAACGCCGTCGGGCTCGATAAAAACACAGCCGACAGCGTGATAAGAATCAGCTTCAGCAAACTAAACACAAAGGATGATATAGACGCGCTCACGGACGCGCTTAAAGAAGGATTAAATACACTCGCGAAAAGATAGGAAATGGTCATGAAAGAAATTATACTCGTAAAAATCGGAGAAATTGTACTCAAAGGCTTAAACCGCCGTCAGTTCGAGGACAAACTCATCAAAAATATTAAAAAGACGCTCAAACACTTAGGCGAATTCGAAATAAGAAACGCTCAGTCCACCATCACGATTATACCCGAGGACGATTTTATCGACCTCGACGATGTGTGCGAGCAGGTTAGAAAGATTTTCGGAATCGTCACTTATTCAAGAGCGGCGGTATGTCCCGAAAAAACTCTCGAATCCATCCTCGATACCGCGCCGAAGTATTTAGCGGAACAGCTAAAATCCGTCAAGACCTTTAAAGTAGAATCCAGACGAAGCGATAAAAAGTTCCCTTACAAAAGCCCCGAAATTTCCAAGGAAACAGGCGCGGCGATTTTAAGAGCGTTCCCGCATTTAAAGGTTGACGTAAGAAACCCAGAGCTCACCGTAACGATAGAGGTCAGGGACAGAAACGCTTTCGTAAGAGGCGCGGCGCTCAAGGGCGCGGGCGGAATTCCCGTAGGCACGGGCGGTAAAGCCGTTATCTTAATCAGCGGCGGTATTGACTCGCCTGTGGCGGCGTATATGATGGCTAAAAGAGGAGTTCGTCTTACCGCGGTTCATTTCGCGAGCCCCCCTTATACAAGCGAGCGCGCCGAACAGAAGGTAGTTAAGCTTCTAAAAAAAGTCGCTCAGTACAGCGGAGATATGACGATGTACACCGTACCTTTTACCGAAATTCAGGAAACTATCAGGAAGAAATGTCCCGAGGAATATTTCACCCTCATAATGCGCAGGCTTATGATGCGGATTTCTGAGCGTATCGCTCGGGATAAGGACTGCAAGGCGTTAATTACAGGTGAGAGCTTAGGTCAGGTAGCCAGCCAGACTATAGCCGCTCTCGGATGTACCGACGCCGCGACGACTTTACCTGTATTCAGGCCCTTAATCGGTATGGATAAACAGGAAATCGTCGATATTTCCTATAAAATCGACACCTACGAAACCTCAATCGAGCCTTACGAGGATTGCTGTACGGTATTTACGCCGAAGCATCCGAGAACTAACCCCTCGCTCGAGAGAGTAATCGACGCGGAGAAGCTCGGCGAATTTGAGCCGATGGTAGAAACCGCGCTTAAAAACCTTAAGGTAACCTACATAAACACTAAGGAGGACTAAGTTTGAATATACTGGTTTTATCACCCTCTAAAAAACTTAAAAAAGATAAAACTGAATATTCATCCGAATTTGTATCGGAGCTTAAATCCGAAGCGAATGAGGTAACTGTCAAGGAAGTTTTCGCGCCCGCTTTAGAATCGGAACTCAAAAAATCCGTTAAAGGCGAAAGCAAACCGGATTTAATTATCGTTCCCGAAAAGTCGGACTCGGAAAGCGATTTCAGGAGCAAATTCGCTTTTATTATCAGCCGAGGCGAGCGCAAGGTTCAGAACATCCCGAACACTAAGGAAAAGATAGACGTTAAAAGGTCGCTTAAAGACCTTAAAAACAACGTGAAATATCTCACCGCCAAGCTCAAAAAACAGGATGTCCAAAGAGAACAACGCGAGCCGAAGTACGTTACTTATAGCCGTAAGAAAACCCATGTTTTCAAAATCGACCTCGGCGGTAAAACCGCTTACGCGTTCAGCTATATCGGCACTAAAGTTGCCGTTATCCCCAAAGATATAAACTCCGAAACCGCAAAAAAACTACCGGAGCTTATATTCACGGCTTTCAACGAAAACGAGGAAGCCTACCCCGACGGCTACTCGCTCACCGATAGAACGCTCAAGGTAACCACCTTTACCGAGCGTCATTTCCCGAGAAAAGGCGACTCTAAGGACGAGGTTATAAGAAAATCGGTTATGCTGGCGGCGACGCTCGTGTTCATCGTCGCGGGATATTTATTCGTTTACAATATGTTCGTTATCCCGGCTCAACAGCAGGCTCTCCAAAGCGAAATCCGCACTATATTCTACGAGAACACCGACACCTCATCGGGCAAGAGCAACACAAAATTTAAAGCTCCGAACTGGAAAAAGCTCAAGAAAATCAACTCGGATATTAAAGGTTGGATTAAGCTAAATAATACGAAAATCGACTATCCGATTTTACAGTCGAAATCCGACAACAGATATACTCAGTTTTACTTAAACCACAATTACTTAAAGCAATACACTCCCCGGGGCTTCGGCGCGATTTTTATCGACTATCGAAGCAAAAAGGGTATGAAAAGCAAGAACATCGTACTCCACGGACATCATATGGAAGACGGCACAATGTTCGGCGATATGATGAAGTACGGAAGATACTCCGGCAACCTCGGTTTCTATAAGAAATCTCCGACAGTTAAAATCAGCACACCGTCGGGCGGTACTAACAATTATAAGATTATTTCTGTTTTTAAGTCTAACGTAAGCACCTACCAGGGCGAGTACTTCGATTTCTACTGCTCGAAGTTTAAAAACGACGCTCAGTTTATGAACTATGTATACAATATAAGAATACGCTCGCTTATAGACTGTCCCGTTAACGTTAACGAAAACGACCAGCTTTTAACTATGGTTACGTGTTCGTATGAGTTCCCGGGATTCAGAACGGTAATAGTCGCGAGAAAATGCAGAGCTAACGAAAGCGCGTCAGTGGACACGGGCTCGGCTAAACTCAACAAAAAACCCGTATGGCCTCAGTGCTATTACAACCGCTTCAGAGCTACAAGACCGACGATTCTCACCTTTAAAAAGGCGTACAAGAAAGGCCTTATAAAATGGTACGACGGAAGCTCTAAGCTCAGCGGAAGCGAACAGCTCCCGACCTCGTTTAAAGAAACTACCCAACCCACCACCAAGCCGACTACCAAACCTACTCAGCCGAAGGTAACCAAACCGACCGAACCGCCTAAAAAATACTATACAATAAAGATTACGCGGTATAATAAACACGGCAAGAAGAAAGTTACCAAGAAGAAAGTTGTCGAGGGTACGGTTATTAAGATTATAAAGTCGAGCAACTTTAAGAAGAACGGCTATAAATACACCTTTAAGAAATGGAAAGTTAAGGGCGTTAAGGGCAAGAAATTCTTAAGCCGTAAGCTAAAGAAACTCAGAGTACGCTCGAATATCAGGTTGGCGGCTAAATATAAGAAGAAAAAGATACCCGTTAAAAAGCCCGCTAAACCTCAGCCGGCTACAGAAAAGCCGACCGAGGCTCAAAACGCGGATGATTCGGAGAACTGATTATGAATTGTGAACTTATATTTTATCTCGCGGCTAAGACAAATTTATGCGAAAAGTCGCTCGAAAAATCGCTTAGAAACTTAGATTTGAATTTTCAGACCTCGCTTTTCGCCACCGAGTCAAACGATCTCGGAAGCCTTATTATCGACGCGTTCGAAAAGACAAATGTAGTTTTCGTAATAGGCGGACTGAGCTCTAAGGACGAAAGCGGTATAGAAAATATACTTTCTAAAGCCTTAGCGAATAAATCCCTCGACGACCTTAAAAAGCTAAAAAATATAAACGGCGGCGATGACGGCTACCTAATCCGCCAGGGCGGACAACTTCTTATAACTTTACCCGATAATCCGTCGGAGATAGAGATGTTTTTCGAAGGTCCTCTGAAAAAATACCTCGAAAGCTTTACAGGCTTCTAGTTTTATTGATATTGTTACCAAAAATCACACCGCTTTTTTATATACTATTACAATAGAAAAAACGAGAGTTTTTTGGTAAAATAGAAATGGTGAATAATATCATTCTCAATATATATTAAAAAAGGAGAGATTTTCAATGAGAATACTTAAAAAATCCACAGCGGTTTTACTTTCCGCTTTAATGCTTATGTCCTTATTCAGCGTAGCTGTTTCCGCGGCAAGCGGAACACTCAAGGTTGAGGCTGTTTCTAACGTAGCTCCTACCGTAACCAATTCGTACGACTTAGCTAAGGACAGCACCGTTACCTTTACATTCAAAGCTAAAACCGCCTACAAAATCGCTAACAGCCAGGGTTCGCTTACATACGACCACAACTACTTAACCCTTACAAGCTTCGCGCTTAAAAAGGTTAGCGGACAAATTGTTAACTCTAAGCCCGTCGATCACGTTTATTTCAACTCTACCGACATATCTACTCTCGCTGATTTCTCGAAGGGCGAAGCGCTCGCGACTGCTACATTCAAAATAGTTAAAGCGGGCTTTACCGGAATCTCGTTTGATATAGAAGAGCTTAACGCTATCGACAACAATGCGGATGTCCCCGTAATTTCGGGCGGCGTTATTAAGGATTCCAAGGCTGCGTTTACAAACGCTCTTTCGCCTAACGCTTCTCAGAAAGCCGTTAAGAAAGCGAATCCGGTTAAGGTTAAGGCTGTTAAGAAAACAGTCAAGGCTAAGAAATTAGCTAAAAAAGCTCAGACAGTTAAGAAAGCCTTAAAGGTAACTAAGGCTCAGGGTAAGGTAACTTACAAGAAAGTTAAGAAGGGCTCGACAGCTAAGCTTTACAAGAAAGTAACTGTTAACAGTAAAACAGGCGCTATCAAGATTAAAAAGGGTAAGCTCGCAAAGAAAACTTACAAGCTCGTTGTAAGCGTAAAGGCTGCGGGTAACTCTAAATATAAGGCTAAGACAGTTAAAAAGACTGTTAAGATTAAAGTAAAATAATTGTTTTAAACAAAGGGCTTCCTTCGGGAAGCCTTTTCCTTTTAT
>JAHKZS010000112.1 GCA_020626545.1 bacterium | reverse complement strand
CGTCGAGTTTCGCGAAGTAGCGTTTATAGATATGCTTTTTCGGCGAGAGAATTTTATGGGCGAAATCTCCGTCGTCGCTGAGTATCATAAGCCCCTCGGTATCCTTGTCGAGCCTGCCGACAGGCGAGAGCCCTTTCCGCTTGAGATTATCGGGCAGAATATCGAGCACGGTCTTTTGCGAGTTATCCTTAGTCGCCGACACTACGCCCGCGGGCTTATTGAGCATAATATAAATATGTTTCTTAAAGCTTAAGGCTTGTCCGTTAACCGTGATTTCGGCTTCTTCGGGGTTTAGCTTGAACTCGGGGCGCAAAATCAACTCCCCGTCCACCGTAACAGACTTCTTCTTTATTAACTTTTGAACCTCACGCCGGGAACCTACGCCCTGTGAGACTAAAATTTTATCCAGTCTTTCCATTTTTACTCCGTTTTGTAAGCGGTTTATAGGTTTCACCGTAGGTTCCGCTCTCGATATGACCGGCGATTACGTTACCCTTATAGATAAGGATAGTGACTTTTTCGCCGTCTCGGACGGTATAAACCGCTCTCTCGGCTTTAACTCCCTTGTAATTTTCGAGGTTAAAGCCCGCCTGCTTTTGCAGGGTATTATAGTATTTATAAGTTACGTTGAATTTTTCGGGGATAATAACCTCGTCCTTAATCTCGGATTTAGGCTTAATTTTTATCCCGAACTGAGCGAAGAATTCCTCGCGGGATTTCATATCGGAAACCTCGGTAAAAAACCTTCCGATTTCGTTGCTCGAGGCGTACTCCTCGGCAGAACCTCCGCGCTCGCTTCCGATTAGAAAGCAAATCCCCGTAAGCGTCAGCGCGCACACCGCTACCGCCGCGAGTTTTATAAGTTGTTTTTTATTAAAATAAATAATCGGCATACAATCACCCGCTTGATTATATGCGGAAGATTGATTTTTAAGACTTGGTTATAATATCGAATATATCCGAGGGCTTTTCGGCAACCGCGATATAAGGATGTTTTAGCATATCCTCGACCTTTCCGTAACCGAAAGCGCAGGCGATAAAATCAACTTCGCATAACTCCGCTCCCAAAGCGTCGAAGTACGTATCCCCTATCATAACGGCTTCGGCTGTATTTCCGCCGAGCCTTTCGACAGCGTACGGAATCAAGTCCTTTTTATCCTTACGGGTACTGTCCCGGTTAGAACCGCAAATCGCGTCGAAATATTTAGTAAGCCCGATTATATCAACTACTTTCTCGGAATTTTCCTCGAGCTTAGACGAACATACCGCGAGCTTATAACCCTCGGCTCTGAGATTTATCAGTACATCCTCAATACCGTCGTAAGCCTTATTCATTAAAATACCCTTTTCGGCGTAATGGCGCATATAAATATCGTACGCCTTATCGTAGAGCTCGTCGGGGAATTTACAGATATTCTTAAATGTGCTGACTAACGGCGGGCCGATATACTTTGTGTAATCGGAAAAGTCCACTCCCGTTACGTTTAATTCCTCACAGGTTTTCTCTAAGCTGTACCTGATACCCGAAGCGCTCGCCGAAAGCGTTCCGTCTAAATCGAACAGAATATATTTATACTTCACTGAACTTTTCATCCGCCTTTTTCTGAAATTTCTTGGAGTTAACGCTCACGCGCGTATGCTCACCCTTAGCGATAAGCCCCTTTTCGTCGTAAGCCTCGATTTCGAATTTAAAAAATCTTCCGTCACTCTCTTTAAGAACAGCCTTAGCCCTTATCTCAGCGGCTACGGGAGTGGGGCTTACATGTTCGATATTAATCATAGTTCCAACGGTGGTAAAATCGTCACCGACGCCCTTTTTAGCGAGAGTAGAAGCGGCGTTTTCCATAAGCGCGACTACCGCGGGAGTGGCTAGAACCTCTAAATCTCCGCTGCCCATATAAACCGCGAGCATTTCGGGAGTAACGGTATCTTTTATCTCTAAGCTGTCGCCTATATTAAGCATATATAAAACCTCTCTTGTTAGCAAAGTTAATTTATGATAGAATATATTGTATCAATTTTTCAGTAAAACCGCAAGGAGTATCGTATGAAAAAACGAATTAATCTTATAGACGAGTTACGGGGCGCGATGATTATCGTCGTAGTAATCTTCCACCTCATTTACTCGATGGACGTAATTTTTCATATTGATGCGGTAAGAGGCGCGTATACGTCTATGCTGAGCTGGCAGCCGATTATCCCCGCGCTGTTTATACTAATCTCGGGAGTATCATTTCAGCTGAGCCGAAATAACGTAAAGCGCGGACTAAAGCTTCTCGCTGTTTCGGCGGGAATAACGCTTGTGCTGTGGATAATTATGCCCGACCAGATAATATGGTTCGGAATACTGCACTTCCTAGCGGTAATGAATATCGGTTTCGGGCTAATAAAAAAATACGTCGATAAAATCCCCGCGGTTTTCGGGATAGTTTTATTCGCGGTACTGTTTTTGCTGACATTTAACGTACACCGCGGATATATCGGAATAGACGGAATATGGACATATCAGCTTCCCGAATTTCTGTATCAAACTGACCTAGCCGCTCCGCTCGGATTTTGTACAAGCTCGTTTCGCTCGGCGGACTATAACCCGCTTTTGCCGTGGATGTTTATGTTTTTAATCGGAGCTATACTCGGAAGATATACAAATAAAATCCCCGACGCCCTCGCTAAACCTCACATTAAACCGCTAGCGTTTATCGGCAGACATACGCTTATAATCTATATCGTCCACCAGCCGATTATTGTCGGAGTTCTGAGCATAATATGCGAAAAATCTTTTTTGTAGCAAACGCAAAATTTTATGAATAAAATAAATATTATGACAAATACTTGCAATTGTCTGAAATATGTTATATAATAGTGTCAGGCAAAGCTTATGAAAAGTTTTCAAAGGCAGCAAAATCCCCACGAGGCGCAATCTCGTGGGGATTTCTATTCCGTTTTTGCAAGGCGGCTTAAACCTTAGGCTGATTGCCGTTAGCGATGTCTATCCAACCATTTGCAAATATAGTAGGCGGCTATACTTGCCACAATAGACAAAATCAAACTTATGGAAAGCTCCAATGACAGCACCCCCTTCCCTTGCCTGTCTGGGGGCGGCAACAGATTTATTATATCACACAATAATAATCTTGTTGACAAAGAAAACTTTACAACTATTTTACTGTATGTTATTTAATTTCTTATTTTTATTGTGATTAAAAAGGTTTTATGTTATAATTACTAAAGTTTAGTATATGAGGAGTAAGATAAAAAATGAAATTAGGAATTGTAGGGCTTCCGAATGTCGGAAAGAGCACACTTTTTAACGCTATAACAAACGCGGGAGCGCAGTCGGCTAACTATCCGTTCT
>JAHKZS010000009.1 GCA_020626545.1 bacterium | reverse complement strand
ATGGTAGCGGGCACAGCTGTAAAATTCGCGTAAAACCAGGTAACAGGTTACAGTTAACAGTAAAGCAGGAAACTCAGGTTTCCTGCTTTTTTGTGTTCAGGACAAAGGGCAAAGGGGTAAGGGGTAAGGGCAAAGGGCAAAGGGCAAAGACCACTTTCAACTATCCGCTATCAACTATCAACTAAAAAAGGCCTGCCGAAGCAAGCCTTTTATCGATAAAAATATTAAATTATACTCCGAAAAGCATTTCGCCGTAGGACGGATACGGCCAGAATTCCGAGGAAGTCTGAGTTTCCATATTATCGCCTATAGCTCTCAACGCCTGCATATCCGCGAAGATTGTATTGCGGTAATAATCGGCGTAAGCCTGAATATCGTCCGCGTACTCATTCGCTTTAATGAGGTTGTTTTCGAGCTCCTTGATTTTATCCGAGAAGCATACTAACTGCTGGCTTAAATCTGTTACCAAGTCGCGCTCTAAGCTTGTCGGAATATCGGGGGAGAGGCTCTGCTTGGCGAGGGCTGTATCGGTTAGAGTTTTAATGTAAGCGGTTACCGCGGGGATAATGTCCTTCTTCGCCATATCGAGCATAGTCAGCGCTTCGATGTTGATAAGCTTAGCGTAATTCTCAAGTTCGACCTCGTATCTCGCGGTCATTTCTTCCTTGGTGAATACGTCGTTTTTGGTAAAGAGTTCGATATTCTTCTCGTCGAGGTAATGTCTTACCGCGTCGGGAACGCTCTTTAAGTTGTAAAGACCTCTCTCCTCGGCTTCCTTAACCCATTCGTCAGAATAGTTGTCGCCGTTAAAGATGATTCTGTCGTGCTTTTTAAATGTTCTTACTACAAGACGTTTAGCCGCGCTCTTGACGTCCTTAACTGTTTCAAGTCTGTCGGCGAACTCCTTGAGTTCCTCGGCTACAGTTGTGTTGATTATGATGTTCGCGCTGGCGATGTTAGCCGCCGAACCAACCATTCTGAACTCGAAACGGTTTCCGGTAAACGCGAACGGCGATGTACGGTTTCTGTCGGTGGTATCCTTGCGGACTGTCGGGAGAACCTCTACGCCGAGGTCCATACTCTTTTTGCCCTCGCTCTCGTGTTCCTCGCCGATTTCGATAGAATCTACTACCGCGCCTAAATCGTCGCCTAAGAATACCGAGAGGATGGCGGGCGGAGCTTCGTTAGCGCCTAAACGGTGGTCGTTACCCGCGGAAGCTACCGAGAATCTTAATAAATCCTGATAATCGTCTACCGCCTTGACGATAGCCGCAAGGAAGATTAAGAACTGAACGTTCTCGGAGGGATTCTTGCCCGGTTTTAATAGGTTTTCGCCTGTGTTTGTCGAAATCGACCAGTTGTTGTGCTTACCGCTTCCGTTAACTCCCGCGAAGGGCTTTTCGTGAAGCAGACATACGAGGTCGAATTTCTCGGCAGTCTTTTTGAGTATTTCCATAAGCAGTTCGTTGTTATCGACCGCTACGTTTGATGTGGTGAAAATCGGGGCTACCTCGTGCTGAGACGGAGCAACCTCGTTATGCTCGGTTTTAGCGTAAATTCCGTATGACCAGAGCTCTTTATCGAGCTCCGCCATAAACTGACTTACTCTGGTTTTAATCGAGCCGAAATAATGGTCGTCGAGCTCCTGACCTTTCGGAGCCTTAGCGCCGAAAAGCGTGCGTCCCGTAAAGATTAAGTCGGGGCGTTTGTTGTACATTTCCTTGTCGATAAGGAAGTACTCCTGCTCGGGACCTACAGTTGTTACAACACGGTTAACATCGGTTTTTCCGAGTAAGTGTAAAATACGGACAGCTTCTTTGGAAATTCTTTCCATAGAACGCAGAAGCGGAGTCTTTTTGTCGAGAACCTCGCCTGTGTACGAAAGGAAAGCTGTCGGGATATATAAGGTGCCGTCCTTAGCGAACGCGGGAGAAGTCGGATCCCAAGCCGTATAACCTCTCGCCTCGAAAGTCGCGCGGATTCCGCCCGAGGGGAAAGAGGACGCGTCGGGTTCGCCCTTTATAAGCTCTTTACCGGAGAAAGTCATTATAACTTTACCGTCGCCGTCGGGCGTGATAAAGCTGTCGTGCTTTTCGGCGGTTACGCCTGTGAGCGGCTGGAACCAGTGGGTGTAGTGTGTACAACCCTTCTCAATCGCCCATTCCTTCATAGCGTGGGCAACGGCGTTAGCTACGCTGTCGTCGAGCGTTTCGCCGTCGTGAATAGTTTTCTTCAAAGCCTTGTAGATAGGCTTAGGAAGTTTATCTCTCATTACATCGTCGTTAAAGACGTTGCTTCCGAATAGTTCGGGAACATTAACCATTGCTTTACTCCTTTTTAAACAGATTACGGCGCTGTGAGCCAACGCCCACAGCGCCGTTGCTGCGTACTATAAAAGTATATAACTTTTGGGCGGAAATGTCAAGAGTTTTAGGGCGGAGGGTTTAGGGTAATTCTCAATTCGCAATGCGCAATTCGCAATTATTATTTGTCATTCTGAGCGGAGCGTTAGATGCACTTATATTCACATATTTGCACTGCCACGGTAAATATGTAACATTTTGCTACCGCAAAAGGAAGACTCGCCTATATAGGAAAACACTGCTCGGAACACCGCATGAGGTTGAGTCTGAATTTCAATTTGGTAACGAAACCCATACATTGTAGAGGGTGTTAAGGCAACTATATGCTAAATCCTTTGCCCTTAGTCCTTCGCCCTTAGGGTAACAGAAGTAATCTGAATCTCGGTTTTGTCGGACAGATTTCCGCCTACCCTTTGTTAAAATGCTCGGAAACCCGTCAGGGTTTCCTGTGCTTTTGCCGCGGCTAGACGAAAATCT
>JAHKZS010000111.1 GCA_020626545.1 bacterium | reverse complement strand
GGACGTTGCTTCAGAAACGAGGCTACCGACGCAACTCACGAAAATACATTCTTCCAGATGGAAGGCGTTATGGTTGATAAAGACATAAGCATCTCGAACCTTATCTACTTTATGAAAACAATGCTTTCCGAGGTATTCAGAAAAGATATTAAGGTAAGACTGCGCCCGGGCTTCTTCCCCTTCGTAGAACCCGGATTCGAGCTCGATATTAACTGCCTAATCTGCGGCGGCGAGGGTTGTCCGAGCTGTAACAGAAGCGGTTGGCTTGAGCTTTGCCCCTGCGGTATGATTCACCCCGAGGTACTCAAGGAAGGCGGAGTTGACCCCGAAAAGTACACAGGCTTCGCGTTCGGACTCGGACTTACAAGACTTGTAATGATGAAGTACGGCGTTAAAGATATTAGAGATTTAAACAGCGGAAGCTTAAAATCGCTCTCGCAGTTTACCGACGACGAATAAGGAGGATTAAGTATGTTTTTATCTATGAATTGGATTTCGGATTTCGTTGATTTAAGCGGACTCGATAAAGTAGAGCTTATTAATAAATTCTCCTTATCCACAGCGGAAGTCGAAAACGAGATTTTCTTTAAAGGTTCCGATTTAAGCGGAATAGTTGTTGCTCAGATTAAGTCCGTAGAGGATCACCCCGAGAGCAAGAAGCTCCATCTTTTAAAGGTGGATATCGGCGGGGACGAATTAGTAGACGTAGTGTGCGGAGCTCCTAACGTAAGAGTAGGACTAAAGACAGCTTTCGCAAAGCTCGGCGCTAAAATCGGCGAGATTGAAATTTCTCCGAGAAAGCTCGCGGGTTATACCTCAAACGGTATGTGCTGTTCCGAAGCCGAAATCGGTATAAGCGACGATAATTCGGGTATTATGGAAATAACGGATGATGTCGCAAACGGCACAGACTTAAAGGATATATACGAGATAGACGATATTGTTTTCGAGGTAGATAACAAGTCGCTTACAAACCGCCCTGACTTATGGGGACATTACGGTATTGCCAGAGAGTTCGCTGCTTTAGCCGACAGAGAGTTAAAGCCTCTCGATACCGTAGATTTAGCTAAATACAACGACCTTAAAAAGATTGATATAAAAATCGAGGATCCGCTCTGTTACAGATACTCGGGCTTACAGGTAGAGAATATTCAAAGAAACACCAGTCCCGTAAATATGAGAATCCGTCTTTACTACTGCGGAATGAGAGCGATTAACTTCCTCGCCGACCTTACTAACTACTTAATGCTTGAAATGGGTCAGCCGATGCACGCTTTCGACTCAAGAAAGGTTGAGAAAATCAGAATCAAGAGATTCGATAAGCCATTTAAATTCACAACCTTAGACGGCGAGGAAAGAAATATTGACGAAAACACCCTTATGATTTGTAACGGCGACACTCCTGTAGCTATCGCGGGTATAATGGGCGGACTTGATTCCGAAATTGTGGAAGATACTACCACCCTCACGCTCGAGTCGGCTACATTCGACGCGGCTTCTATCCGTAAATCGACAGTAAGACTTTCTCACAGAACCGACGCTTCTATGCGTTACGAGAAGTCCTTAGACCCCGAGATGACTGTTACGGCTATCGCTCGTTTCGTAAAACTTTTATCCGAGTACGACAACAACATCGAGGTAGTAAGCGCGCTTACCGACGAGTACGCTTATAAGTACGATCAGGTAACTCTCACATTTGACAAGGCTTTCGTCGATAAATACACGGGAATCGAGATTTCCGACGACCGTATTATTAAAACTTTAACCTCGTTAGGCTTTAAAGCCGAGCAAAACGGCAGTGAGTTTAAAGTAGACGTTCCGTCATGGCGAGCTACTAAGGATGTTACAATTAAAGCCGATATTATCGAGGAGATTACACGTATTTACGGTTACGATAATTTTGATGTAAACACAACCCGCTCTCCCCTTTACCCCGTAAGAATGGATCAGGTTAAGAGTGACGAGGAAAAGATTAAGGATATACTCGTTAAGAAATACAATCTCCACGAGGTTCACTCTTACGTTTGGGCTTATTATGACGAACAGAAGGAGCTCGGTATTCCTGTAGAGGAGAATATCAAGCTTGCTAACGCGACTAACCCTAATATTGAAACTATCAGACGCTCAATTATTCCGACTCAGCTTTGCCAGGTTAAGAGCAATATCGGATACTCCGCAAGCTACGGTATTTTTGAAATCGGACGAGTTGTCGAGGGCGTAGACGAGAACAATCTTTGTGTTGAAAAGAAAATGCTCGCCGTAACTCTTTACAGCAAAACCGAGGAGATTAAGACCTTATACTTTAAGCTGAGAGATATTTTAGCGACTTTAACCGACGATATTAAGCACAAGGCGTTAAGCTTTAAGAGCGTTGAGCCTACACACAGCTACGAACATCCCGTAAACCTTAACGAGATTATTCTCGACGGCGAGGTTATCGGTAAAATCGGCATCGTTCATCCCGTTATCGCTAAGAAAATCGACAAGAAAGGCAACGTTGTTTACGCTGAGATTGACGTAGAAAAATTCTCGAAATCCGAAAACGCAAGTATTCAGTACAACGAACCCTCAAAGTATCCGCCGATTACTTACGATTTAAGCGTAGAGCTAAAACCGGGAACATTCTTCTCGAACCTTATGGACTGCTGGAAAGGAATCAGAGAGGATATTTTAAGAGGTATTAAAATCGTAGATACTTACGATACAGATACTATCCACAGTATCACAATCAGATACGAATTCTACTCCAACGAGAGAACTCTCTCTTCGGCGGAGGTGCAGGAAGCTATGGACGAGATTATTAAGAATCTCGGCGATATCGGTGTAACTTTAAGAAAATAAAAAGTAAATGCGGTCGGGTAATTCCCGGCCGCGTCTTAAAAGATTACACTATCGGTAAATCAATAATTCTAAAATAGAATTAAGCTATAATAAAAAATTCTTGACTAAGTAAATTTAATGTGTTAAAATAATTACGAATTAGAATTTTGAAATGGAGGTGTTTCCATGATTGATAAGACGATGGTATTCTCGCTCGACGATAATAAAGACGATCAGATTAAGCTTACCCTTAATACTGTATACCGCGCTTTAGAGGAAAAGGGCTACAACCCAATCAACCAGATTGTCGGATATATTTTATCCGAGGATCCGACTTATATTACCACTTATAATAACGCGAGAAATTTAATCAGTCGTATCGACCGAGACGATTTATTGGAAGCACTTGTAAAATCGTATCTTAACTTAACATAATGAAAGGTGTGATGCTTTGTGGCTGATAAGCAGGTATTCCCTACCTATAAGGGCAAGCCTCTCGTTCGCTGCGGAGATGAGCTATATTACGGTAATATGGACGACGAGTACGTTATCCATCTAATTATTAAAAGCAAGCGCGAGGTAAACGGAATCGAGGTTGCGGACAAAGTAGCCGTACAGCTTATGGCGACTGACCCCGGACTCTCACCCAGACGCCAGCTTGTTAAATCCAGCGAAAAGCAGGGTTTATTCGTAGCTATGGACGTCGGCGACGCGTGGCTCTCAAGAGC
>JAHKZS010000110.1 GCA_020626545.1 bacterium | reverse complement strand
TCCTTCGGGAAGCCTTTTCCTTTTATATAGGAGAAGGTTTAATATTTAACCTATAAATGTATCTTTCTACACGTCTTTTTTTCACTATACGCTCTCCATATGTTCACTATAATGACAAATTCAACAAAAATTACTTACTTATTTGACTATTTTGCCAATAGATAAAAAGTTAAGATAATGTTACAATATTAATGTAAATTTAGAAGGAGGATTGTTCTAATGAAGACATCTTTTAAGAAATTAACAGCTGTATTCTTAGCGGTACTTATGGTTATGTCCGTATTTTCGGTTATGGCAGTATCCGCTGCTGATACAGGCAAGACAAAAACAGGCGGCTACACAGTAGTCCTCGACGCTTCTAACGCGGGCGTTGACGCTGTAGAGTGGAAAGCCTGGACATGGGCTGACGGCTCCGAAGGTCACTGGGCTGAGGCTCACGGCACAAACAACTCAGATATTACATTCGACGATCTTGAGAGTAATATTATCTTCGCCTACTTCCAGTGGGGTACAGGTACTCCCGACCAGAACTGGACAGGTAAAATCGCTCAGTCGGATAATATGACTGTTAACGGCTCTACATTTACCGTAACAAACGCCAACGGTACTGTACAGGGTGAATGGTCAGGCGAAGCCGGCGGCGGCTCAGGCAGCGGCGGAGACGATCCGTACGGCGGCGGCTCAGGCGGCGGCTCAGGAAGCGGCTACACAGTAGTTCTCGACGCTTCTAACGCGGGCGTTGACGCTGTAGAGTGGAAAGCCTGGACATGGGCTGACGGCTCAGACGGTCACTGGGCTGAGGCTCACGGTACAAACAACTCAGACATCACATTCGACTCACTCGAGAAGAATATTATTTTCGCTTACTTCCAGTGGGGAACAGGTACTCCCGACCAGAGCTGGAGCGGTAAAATCGCTCAGTCGGATAATATGACTGTTGACGGCGCTACATTTACTGTAACTAACGCTAACGGTACTGTACAGGGCAGCTGGTCAGGCGACCCCGTAGGCGGCTCAGGCGGCGGCGGAGAAGATCCCACAGATTATGTTGAGCCTATCCCCGGTTCTAACACTGTATATCTTAACGCAGGCGATACAGCAGGCTCATGGTATGTATGGTCTTACGCGGGCGGCGCTGAAGGTCAGTTTATCGCGGGCGAAGACACAGGCAACGGCGTTTACAAGTTCTCAGGCGTATCTTCTCAGGTTATCTTTGTAAATACAACTGACGGCGCTTGGTCAGGCAGAGTTGGTCAGACAGGCGACGCTGATTCTTACGTAACAGACGGTCAGATGTTCTCAATCTCAGGCGAGACTGATGGCGACGACGGTTTCGGTACTCCTATCACTGTATACACAGGAAGCTGGGGCGAAGGCCCGAACGGCGGCGGAGATGATCCTACTGATCCTCCTGTAGATCCTACAGATCCCCCGGTTGATCCCACTGATCCTCCTGTAGATCCTACAGATGCTCCTGTTAATCCCACAGACGCTCCTGTTAATCCGACAGATGCTCCTGTTAATCCCACAGACGCTCCTGTCAATCCTACAGACTCACCTGTAACTCCCACACAGGCTCCCGAGCCCGGCTCAGGTTTAGCTATTACAACAGCTCTCAACGGAGCTACAATCAACACAATCGACTGCAAGGGTACATCTGTTACAGTTACTTATAACCTCCAGTCCCCGTTACTTCTCGAGGACGGCCAGGGTACACTTTACTACGATTCCACTAAGCTTACAATCGCTAGTGTTTCGTTACCGAATATCCAGTCTTCACTTATTCTTAACAAGAATATCCCCGGTGAAGCAAGATTCAACTTCACAGGCGTTAACCCCGATACTAACTCAGGTATCTTCGACTTTAAGACTAACAAGACATTTGTAACAGCTACATTCAACGTTGTAGGCTCAGGCGCTACAACAATCAACCTCGACATCGAGGAGCTCGACGGTCTTGAGAACGGTCAGCAGGTTGCTTACTATACAAATAAGGTTGCGGCAGCATCAGCTTCCTCAATCACACAGAGTCTCGCTAACCCGACAGTAGACGTTCAGGGCGAAGCTACAGAGCCTCAGCCCACAACTCAGGGTGGCGGCGATACACCTGTAGAGCCCACAACTCAGGGCGGCGGCGATACACCTACTACACCTCAGCCCACTCAGTACACCCCGACTACACCTCAGCCCACAGTTGCTCCCACAACAGTAGCTCCCGACCAGCCCACCACACCCGGCGGTAAGGTTACAGCTAAGAAAGCTAACCCGATTAAAGTTAAGGCTAAGACAGTAAAGGTTAAGGCTTCTAAGCTCAGCAAGAAGGCTCTTAAGATTAAGATTAAGAAGGCTCTTAAGATTACTAAGGCTCAGGGTAAGTTAACTTACTATAAGGTTAAGAAGGGTTCGACCAAGAAGCTCTACAAGAAGGTTAAGGTTACTAAGAAGAGCGGTAAGATTACAATTAAGAAGATTAAGCTTAAGAAGGGCAAGACCTATAAGCTTAAGATTAAGGTAACTGCCGCGGGTAACTCTAAGTACAAGAAGAAGAGTGTATCTAAGGTTGTTAAGATTAAAGTTAAATAATCTAACTTAACATAAATCCTCCACCATTTCGGTGGAGGATTTTTTTAGCATTATATATAAAGAAAAGGACTGCCGAAGCAGTCCTTTGTTTACTGTATTTATAGATAATTTAATCCGATATAAACTCCTACGCCGACAAAGCATATCCCGAGGGCTACGAGTACAGCCGCTATAATCATAAGCTTTTTTGACTTATTCTTTTCGGCGGGGAGTTTTTGCTTAGGCCGCGCCTTTTCGGGAGTATAAATCTTTACATCTTCCTCGGGTTCAGGCCTTAAATTAAACTGACCGATATCGACCTCTATCTCCTCTACCCTGTTTAAAACCTTTCGCTCCTCTTTATCGTAGGGAGAACTTTCACTTACAGCGGCGGAAGGATTGCGTCGTGAGTTAATAGGCGGCGACGGGTTAGGCTTTTTCAGATGTTTAGGTTTCGGTTTTTGTCCGTTAGTATTCTCGTATTTAAAACGATAATCACGCTTAGCCACTATACCGCCTCCTTATCTTACTTAAAATTTACCACCTTTACGGCGATATGTCAACTCTACACGCAGTAGAGGTTAGTGTCCCAATGCGGAATATACGGGTGGTGTCTTAGGTAGAATTTATAATCGGGGTTCAGGCTTTTTAGCTGTAAAATCAGCGAAAAGATGTCCTCGCTTCTGTGATAAGCCGCTACATTCAGCTTGGGCTTAAACAGCCTAATCGTGTTCTCCATACCCTCGAAGGTCTCCTTTTCGGCGCCCTCGACGTCGAGCTTAGCGTAGGTTATGCGCTTACCGCAGAGAATAGTATCCACTCTAGCCGCCTGAATCGGAGTGCCTTTGTCGGAAATAGCGCAGTTACGCCCCGATTTTGTATTAAAATTAATCACCGTGTTCTTATTATAGGAGCCGAGTTGCCAGAGATTCACGTTCTCCATATCGGAACAATGCTCGGAAAGCTTCTTAAAGCTTCTGGCGTTAGGCTCAAAGGCGGTAATGCTCTCGTATTTTCCGCCGGTATAGCTGAGGAACTCGTCGATAGTGTCGCCGTTATAAGCGCCTAAGTCGAGGTACGCTTCATCTCCGCCTAAGCCGAGGATTTTAAACGCCTCGTCCTTATCGGTGGTACAGCTGTCGAGGTACTTTAAATCTCCGCTGTACTGAAAGCTTATTATATCCTCGAAAACCTGTCGGCTTAAATCGTCCGCAAGCTCGCTGTAAGCCTTTTTAAAGGCGTTTTCGTTAGAGATAACAAAGTTATCGTTAAAAATATTATCGCCGAATACAGGCACAGAGGGGACTAAAAGCGTGTGCTTTTCAGCGACCGATTTAATGTGGTTCATAACGTCGGGGAGCTGGCTCGCGAAACACAGCGCGACCACAAATTCCCCGAGCTCATTCTCGAAATCGGAGAGCTTCTTTACGGTAAAACCTCTGAATGACTGTCCCCGCACAAAGTCGTCGCTCGCCATAACGCCGCGGGGCTTAATACCGAGCTTATAAAACTCGTCGAGCACTTTATCGGCGCCGTCGCCCATTCCATAGAGGACAATCGGCTTATCTGTAGTTTTGAAAAAATCCCAGACAGACGTCAAGGACGATAAAAAATTCAGCATATTATCTCCAATTTATCAGGATATAGGGTGTATTAGACTTAGCCCTTTTCCCTTAGCCCTAAGCCCTAAATGATATAAATAAAAACGCCCACCCTATTGGGTGGACACTTTAATTATGTTGGCATCTCCCTATTTTCACAGGCCGTCGCCAGCCAACTATCTTCGGCACCACTGGGCTTAACTGCTGTGTTCGGTATGGGAACAGGTGGACCCCCAGCGTCATCGACACCAACTCGTCACTTTCAAGCGACTTGATTATTATAGCACTAAAGTTTTAAAAATGCAAGGGGTTTTTGCAATTTTTTTTGAAAAATTTTCTCATTATCGACACATCCCCTCTCAATCCCCCTTTTTGCTTGACTTAATCGATAAATAGGAGTAAAATATTAGATTAGGATAATATGTATATTTGCCTTGATTGGACTGATATTATGACGAAAATTTACAAGACGCTGTTGCTTATGAATTCGCTGACGGTTTACCGCGGAATTCTCGAGCGCAGTGTTATAAAAAGCTATATGAAGCTCCTGTCCCGAGCGGATAAACCCGCCGAGGAGTTTTTGAGCGCTTACGGCGAGTTCTACAGCACTTTATCCGATAGGGATATCACCGACAACCTCGCGCGGTATATCACCGAAGCGGCGCTTTTCGACGAGAACCGTTTCTCTGTATCAGCCGCGGGCGGAAATACCGGCAAGCTCTCTTATAGCGTTATCGACGCCGTTAAGAACGACTGCGAGATTATAAACAGCCTTGCTTCCCTAACGGCTGACGATATTTTAAGCGAATATAAGTTTAAGTCAGATATACCCGATATAATAGAAAAGCTCCCGAGATGGAGCGCGGGCGAGCCTGTAGCGGAATTTAAAAACGGCGTGGATATAGAAAAACTCAGCGCTTACTATAAGAAAAACGGCTTCGGAATTTACGCGAGATACAAGGCGTTTATCTGGCGCGACGGGGATATTAAACCTGTCGGCAATCCCGACAAAATCGCTATCGAGTCGTTTATCGGCTACCACCGCCAGCGTGACCGTGTCGTAGAGAACACTAAGGCGTTTTTAGAAAACAAGCCGTGCAACAACTGCCTGCTTTACGGCGATATGGGTACGGGCAAAAGCTCGACCGTTAAGGCTATCGGTAATGAATTCAGGGATAAAGGGCTCAGAATCGTTGAGATGCCTAAGGAAAGGCTGATGGATTTTCCGCTTCTTATCGACAAAATCGCTCAGAACCCGATGAAGTTCATAATCTTTGTGGACGATTTATCGTTCCAGAGCCAAGATAAAAACTACACCTCTTTAAAGGCGGTGCTCGAGGGCGGACTTGCCGCGAGACCCGACAACGCGCTCATCTACGCTACATCGAACCGCCGTCATCTTATAAAGGAAAGCTGGGCGGACAGAGATACCGACGATATTAACCGCAGGGATAATATGCAGGAAACTCTTTCTCTTTCCGACAGGTTTGGACTTTCGGTTTATTACGGCAATCCCGATAAAAAGGAGTACCTCGAAATTGTACATTCACTCGCTGAGAAAGCGGGTTTGGATATAGAAACGGACGAGCTTTCGCTTTTGGCGGAGAGATTTGCTCTCGGAAAAGGCGGACGCTCACCAAGATGCGCGAAACAATTTATTGAATCATTCGGAAAAAGCGGAGGTAAATTATGAAAAATAAAGTTTTAGCGATAGTTTTAGCGATTACAACCGCTGTAGCGGCGTTGTCGTTTACAGCCTGTCAGGAGAAAAAATCCGAGTATCCCGTAACCGCGGGAAGCGTTACGGTTAAATCGGAGCCGAAGAAAATTGTCGTACTAAACAAGAACTATGCCGATATTATTTCCTGTATCGGTTTCGACGCGAAGATCGCGGGACGTTCAGACAGCGTAAATCAAAAAGGTATGGACGTTGTACCGAGCGTAGGTTTAGCGGCTGACCCGTCTTTCGACAAGATTAAAAGTCTAAAAGCCGACGTTGTTTTCGCGGACGACAGCTTAAACACTACCGTAAAGGATAATCTCGAGAAAAGCGGAATCACCGTTATCATTCCCGAGCAGTCCAACACACCTAAGCAGGTTAAGAACATCTACATCCAGTTCGGCTCTATTTTAGGCGGTAAGCTTACCGGTAAAGCTAAGGCTAAGGAAGCTTTCGACGACCTTTACGACGAGCTGAAGGACTTAGAGGATACCGTGGAGGACAAGGACGTTGTAACTACTATCTGTTACATTTACTCCGACAACGGCGTTTTAAAGACTATGACTAACTCAACTTGGGGCGGACGTCTTTTAAGCTACACAGGCGCCGTAAACGTATTTAAGGACGCTAAAAGCGACGTCATAGACGCTAAGAAGCTTATGCTCTCTAACCCCGATTACATATTCTGCGAGGATAAAGAAGTCGCTAAAACCTTAAAGACAAGCGATTCTTTAAGCGGACTTAAAGCTATGAACGACAGCACAAGACGTTTCGTAGTATCTTACGACGACATAACTATGCAGGGTAAAACCTCTATCGAAACAGTTAAGAAGATGATTTCGAAAATCTATCCCGGGGAAAACAGTTAATGGCGCATCCGCTCAAACATTTTCTAACTATAACGCACCATCGCCATAAGGTAATCGCGAACTGCTTCCGCGCGGGAATACCGATACGCGGACTGTTGCACGACCTTTCGAAATACTCGCCTACCGAGTTTATCCCGGGGGCTAAGTATTACCAGGGCAACCGCTCCCCTAACGAGGGCGAGCGTGAGGCTTACGGCTACTCTAAGGCTTGGATGCATCATAAGGGCAGAAACCGCCACCACTTCGAGTACTGGACGGACTATGATAAAATTACGAAGCGGATGAAGGGCGTTAAAATGCCGAGAAAATATCTTATAGAGATGTTCTGCGACAGAGTCGCGGCGAGTAAGATTTACAATAAGGATAAGTACACCGACTCTAAGCCGCTCGAGTATTTCCAGCAAGCTAGGGATAACCGAATTTCCGTTATAAACGAGGAAACCTCGGACGAAATCGGGTACTTGCTCCAAATGCTCGCGGACAAAGGCGAAAAAGAAACGTTCAGATATATAAGAAAGATAAGGAGAAAAGGTAATGTTGTCAAAGGTGAATGATACTATCAACGCTATGACTGAATATTTCCGGGGCGACGTAAAACGTATACACCATTTTATGAAGGTATATACTATCGCGCGCACTATCGGGCTCAACGAAAAGTTACCCGAGGATGTTCAGGCGTTGGTCGAAATTGCCGCGATTACCCACGATATAGGAATTAAAAAGAGCGAGGAAAAGTACGGCTCGTCGCTCGGAGAGCTTCAGGAACAGGAGGGCCCGCCCGAAGCGGAGATACTTCTCGACAAGCTGGGGTTCGAGGAAGAATTTATCGACAAGGTGTGTTACCTTATAGCCAACCACCATACATACAAGGGTATAGATAACACTCCTTACAGAATACTCGTAGAAGCGGACTTTTTAGCGAATATTTACGAGGACCATATTAGTATGGAACTCGCGAGAAACGTAAAAGAAAAAATATTCCGTACAGAATCGGGCATTAAAATGTTCGAGCAGATGTACGGGTCGTGAGCCGCGACAGCCATATCCGCCTATTAATAACTCTTATTTTTTGGAAACAATCATCAACGGCGGAGTTTAAGCAAGTAAATATAATCTAAAACGGCAGGAAGCTATCAACTCCCTGCCGTTTAAATTTTTACCATAGATTCCTTGTATCTTACTTAGCTCACACCATAAAAGCTCGCTATATCCTTCCGCCTGCCATAAAAC
>JAHKZS010000109.1 GCA_020626545.1 bacterium | reverse complement strand
CGATAACAAGGTAACAGGCTACTATCCGACAGAGAAGAACACTGACGGCAAATGGGAAGTTAACTCTTGGACAGAAAGCGGAGAAGCTACTACAGCAGCTCCTACAACTTTAGCTCCTACAACAGCCGCTCCCTCGACAAGCTACACATACTTCTTCGTGCCTAAGGCTGCTGACGTAACCGCGGGTTACACATTCAAGCTCAACCTCAACGACGAAGCAGGTACAGATCCTGAGTTCTGGCACCAGTTCACAATGGAAAAGACTGACGAAACTGTAGACGGCGTAGCAGTTTACAAGGTTACTTTCACAGCTGATTACACAAACGTTAACGCTATCCAGTTCCAGTCTTGGAGCAATGACGTCTGGAAAGGTGAGGTACTCGTAAACGAAGGCAAAAAGACTGCTTTAGCTGACCTCGACGGCAAGCTCGTAAAGGCTGACGGTTCTGTTAATGAGTACAAGGTTGATAACGGCGAAGTTGATTTCGACGATATCGTTGAGACAACAGCTCCCGCTACAGCTAAGCCCACAGAAGCTCCTACTACTGTAGCTCCCACAACAGCAGAGCCCACAACAGTTGCTCCTACTACAGTAGCTCCCACAACAGTAGCTCCTACAACCGTAGCGCCTACTACCGTAGCTACTACTAAGACTATAAGCTTAGGTGTAATTGAGTATCTTAACCTCAACGCAGGCAGCTACCAGGTACATTACTGGGGCGGCAAAGACGGTGAAGGCGACGCTAATGTGACCTCTACAGGAAAAACTGAGCAGAAGTCTGTAGGTTCGTCCTATTGGAGCAACGCGGCTCAGAAATTCAATATGTATACAGCAACTATTCCTAATGATGTAACAGGTTTCTGTATCCGTAACGGCAACACATGGTTTACCGCTGACGGTAACGGAAGCGCTACTCAGACTAAGGCTTATGTATTTGAGTATGGCGGAAATTACCACGCTGTTTACGCATAAACCTTAAATCTAAAGTTTAATAAAAACTCCTCGGCTTCGGCTGAGGAGTTTTCTTTTTAGGCTTGTTTATAACGAAAAGTGTGTTATAATGTTTATAGTAATTTACGGAAGGCTGTGAATTTATGATAATTTATGATGTGAGCAGAAGTATTCCCGATACCGAGCCCTACGAGGACGATCCGAAAACAAAATTTGATATTATAAATTCTATGGAAAACGGAGATATGTATAACCTAAGCGCGTTTTCTATGAGCACCCATACCGCTACCCATATCGACGCTCCGTATCATTTCGACGAGGAAGGTAAGAAGATTGACGAAATCCGTCTCGCAACCTTTTACGGCAAATGTACCGTGGTCGAAACCGACCGAATCCTTACGGGAGAGGATATGGAGAAAATCGTTAAAAGATGCCGTAAACGCCTTATTATCCGCGGAAACGGAATGGGTTATATCGAGTCGTCAGCGGCTCAGGTTATCGCCGACAGCGACATCGTCCTTATTGGCACAGATTCGAAGTCTATCGCTGCGCCGTTTGACGAGTATAGAACACATCGAATCCTCGCCCTAAACGATAAGGTTATCCTCGAAAATCTAGATCTCGAGGATATAAGCGCGGGCAGCGACTATACGCTGTGCGCCTTTCCTATAAGGCTCGACGGCTTGGAAGCCGCTCCGTGCCGAGCGATAATTTTTGAACAGGAAAAGGGATTTTAATGAGTTATAAATTAGTAGTGTTCGACCTCGACGGAACTCTCGTAAACTCGCTCGCCGACTTAGCTATAGCGGTGAACTCGGGACTAAAAAAAGCGGGGCTTCCTACCCACGAGGTCGATAAATATAAGGTCTTTGTCGGAAACGGACGAGAGAAATTAATCGACAGGGCTATGGGCGAAAGTTTTACGAACGAAAAGCTCAGAAAAATTGTAAAGGACGAGTTCGATTCGTTCTATAAGCTCCACTGTAACGACAATACCGCCGCTTATAAAAACTGCGAAAAAATGCTCAGAGGACTCAAAAAAGCGGGTATAAAAACCGCCGTTTTATCGAACAAGCCCGACGAGTTTGTGGACGAAATTTTAAATAAAACTTATCCCGATTTTAAATTCGATACCGCTTGGGGTAAAAAGCCCGAGTACCCGACCAAGCCCTCACCCGAAGCGCTCAACGCCATTATAGATATGCTCGGCGTTAAAAAGAGCGAGTGCCTTTATATAGGCGACAGCGACGTCGATATCTTCACCGCCGAAAACGCGGGAGTGGATATGCTCGGCGTCGAGTGGGGATTCAGGGGTAAAGACGAGCTTATATCCGCCGGAGCGAAATTTGTCGCGGCTGACGCGATGGAGATTTTGGAGTATATAAATGAAAACTAACGCTCAAAAAAATATGGACAGTCTTATCGAGAATCTCGATACTGTCCCTGTTTTACTGATACACGCTTGTTGCGCGCCTTGTTCAAGCTACGTAATCGAATATTTATCCGAGTTTTTTCATATAAATATTCTGTATTATAACCCCAATATTACTAACCCCGAGGAATATGAATACCGCTTGTCCGAGGAAGAACGCCTTATAAACGAACTGCCCGTAAAATATCCCGTTAAGCTTATTAAGGGTGACTATAATCCCGAAAAGTACCTCGAAGCCGTAAAAGGTCTCGAGAACGAAAAAGAGGGCGGTAAGCGTTGTGAGGTATGCTTTGAACTTCGCTTACGCGAGGCGGCTGAAAAATGCAAGGAAATCGGCGCCGATTATTTTTTAACTACGCTGACAATCTCTCCGCTGAAAAATGCCGAAAAAATTAACGAGATAGGGGAAAGGCTCGCCGAAGAATACGGCGTAAAATATCTCCCCTCGGATTTTAAAAAGAAGAACGGCTACAAGCGTTCTATAGAACTCTCGAGGGAATATGATTTATACCGCCAGAACTACTGCGGTTGTGTATTTTCGCGGAATAATTAGGAGGAAAAATGGAAGTATTTTTAATGTATTTTCTGTTCGCCGTCGGCTTAGTGCTGATTATAAAGGGCGGCGACTTTTTCGTAGACGCTGCGGTATGGTTCGCCGAGGTCTCGGGAATACCGCATTTTATCGTCGGCGCGACTGTAGTCGGCTTCGCGACCTCTCTGCCAGAAATACTCGTTTCGGTAATCGCCGCTTCTCAGGGCGACGTCCAGATGGCTACAGGTAACGCTATCGGTTCTGTAACCGCTAATACCGGACTTATACTCGGCGTGAGCCTGCTGTTTATGCCGATGGCTATTAGAATCCGCGAGTATTATCCGAAAATTATGCTCCTGATGCTCTCTATAGCTGTAGTCTGGATATTCGGAATTTCGGGTTATATCTCGGTAATCGCGTCAATTGTACTGGTTATAATCTTCGGCGTGTTTGTTTACGAAAATATCCGCGGCGCTAAGAGAGATATCTCCGTTTCGGGAGATACCGCCGTTGTTGAAAAAGAAGAAGTTACCAAGGGTGTCGCGGCTAAAAAAATCGCGCTGTTCGTATTCGGCTGCGCGGGTATTATTATCGGTTCGGAGTTGCTCGTTAATTACGGCTCGGCTATCGCTGCGTCGCTCGGAGTTCCTACCCGAATTATAAGTATCTCCGCCGTAGCGATAGGAACGTCGCTTCCCGAGCTTGTGACGACGATTTCCGCTATAACTAAGAAACAGGCGTCGCTCTCGGTGGGCAATATCCTCGGCTCTAATATTATCGACCTTACCTTTGTATTGCCGCCGTGTCTGCTCGCTTACGGAAAGCCCTTGCCTGTCGAGCACGCTACGCTGTTCGTAGACTTGCCCGTGTTGCTCGCGCTGTCGCTTTTGTGCTTTGTGCCGACATTCTTTACAAAAAAATTCGCGCGCTGGCAGGGAGTAGCCCTCCTGCTCGGCTACGCGGCGTATATGGTCTATACGTTTGTGTTCCATTAAGAGCAGTACGCAGTAGTCAGAACATATTATTAAACTTTTCAAAAAACAAAAACGTCAGTATTTCGGAAGCTCCGTTAATACTGACGTTTATCTTTATTTAATTGCGAATTGTGCATTGAGAATTGCGCATTGACTTAGTCGTTCTCGAGTTCGGCTCTGTTGATTGCGTTGAGTACGCCGAGGATTGAGGCGAAGTTTACGTTAGAGTCGATACCTACGCCGAAAATGTTCTTGCCGTCGGGCTTTTTAAGCTCGATGTAGGACACCGCCTTACTATCCGAGCCCTCCGAGATTGCGTGCTGGCTGTAGTTTACGAACTTGTATTTATCCATATTTATTGGTTTAAGAGCTCTGAAAAACGCGTCTATCGGGCCGTTACCTACGCCGTGAAGCTTAACTTCAGCGTCGCCGTCAATTTTCATTCTGCCCTTAAAGTGAACGTAGCTCTTGCCGTTTTCGCTCTCCTCGTACACCTTGTGCTTGGTGAGCTCGTACTTCTGCTTGATGTTGAGGTAATTGTCCTCGAATACCTTTAAGAGCTCCTTGGGGATAAGCTCTCTGCCTAATTTCTCACATTCCGCCTGAACGAGCTTTGAGAACTCGGGGTGCATACGCTTCGGCATATCGTAACCGAAGTTGTGGTTCATAACGAACGCCGCTCCGCCCTTACCGCTCTGCGAGTTAATTCTGATAATCGGCTCGTACTCTCTGCCGACATCCGCGGGGTCAATCGGAAGATACGGAATCTCCCAGTACGGAGTGCCGCTTTCTTTCATATAAATGTAACCCTTGTTGATAGCGTCCTGATGCGAGCCTGAGAATGCCGTGAATACGAGCTCGCCGATATACGGCTGGCGCGGGTCGATTTTCATATTTGTGCAACGCTCGTATATATCCTTGAGCTTCGGAAGATTCGAGAAGTCGAGCTCGGGGTCTACGCCCTGAGTGAACATATTAAGTCCGACAGTTACCATATCGAGATTACCGGTGCGCTCGCCGTTGCCGAATAACGTACCCTCTACTCGCTCGGCTCCCGCCATAAGCGCGAGCTCGGTCGCCGCTACGCCGCAGCCTCTGTCGTTGTGGGGATGAATACTGATAATCGCTGCCTCGCGGTTTTTGAGGTGCTTGATAAAGTATTCAATCTGGTCGGCGTAAGTGTTCGGAGTACACATCTCGACCGTGTTCGGAAGATTGAGGATTACGGGGTTCTCTTTGGTTGAACCGAGAGCGTCCATTACTTCCTCACAAATCTTAACAGCGTTGTCCATCTCTGTTCCGCTGAAGCTCTCGGGAGAGTATTCGAATCGAATGTTTGTATCGCCCTCGAACTGCTCGGTTAATTCCTTAATTAACTTCGCGCCGTTTACCGCGATGTCGATAACGCCCTGCATATCTGTTTTGAAAACAACCTTTCTCTGCAGGGTAGAGGTCGAGTTGTAGAAATGAACGATAACGTTCTTAGCGCCCTTAATCGCCTCGAAGGTTTTCTTGATAAGATGTTCTCTCGCCTGTACGAGTACCTGAATTGTTACGTCGTCGGGAATGTGATTTCCCTCGATAAGCTCACGGCAGATTTCGTACTCGGTCTCGGAAGCCGACGGAAATCCGATTTCGATTTCTTTAATACCCATATCCACGAGCGCGTGGAAAAATTCGAGCTTTTCCTCGAGATTCATCGGGTCGATAAGAGCCTGGTTGCCGTCTCTTAAATCAACTGAACACCATATCGGCGCCTTGGTTATAGTCTTGTTAGGCCATTCTCTGTCAGGCAGGTCAATCTGCTTGAATGGTATGTACTTCTTGTAGCCTTGATTCATATTGATTCCTCCTGGAAATATACGTAAAAAAACCGCCCCTAAAAATAAGGGACGAAAAAATTCGCGGTACCACCCAAATTCAAATATACCTCACGATATATTCCTTACCGACTTCCAGCAAAGTCTCGGCTTGTAACGCAGCCTTACGTCCCGACCTAATATCAGCCGGGAAACTCCGGGATGAGCTATACATATAACCGCCGCCGCTGATTTACACCAACCATCAGCTCTCTTTGCGCTTTGAGTTATATCTTATTCCCTTCACAGTTTTTAGAGGGATTTTCTTTTCATTTATTATATATAGTATTATGAAATTTGTCAAGTTTTTATTACTCGAAAATTTTTTTAAAAAATTTCAAAAAAGATATTGACATTTAGAGGTTGTTGTAATATAATCTTAATGTTCGCCACGTGAGAACACGGCGGACCAAGAACCTTGAAAATTAAACAACGAAAGTACAGAAACCCGTAATGAATTTGAGTGACGAACTTGAATAATTACAGTGAACTGAACACTACAAATCAGGATAACACGCAAGTGTTTTTAAGAGCTAAGAGCTCTAAGGTATGATTTAAACATCTTAGGATGTATAGATACAATATTTTAGAGAGTTTGATCCTGGCTCAGGATGAACGCT
>JAHKZS010000108.1 GCA_020626545.1 bacterium | reverse complement strand
TCTCGAGATCGGCTCTCTTTCCTTTTGAGCCGATAAGCTCGATTCCCATCTGCATAATCTCGTCGCTTCTTACGGTTAAGCTAGGGTTATTACGGTAAACAGCCTGATTGTAGTAAAGACGTACAGGCAGTACCTCATTTTGCATACGGGTAGAAACCATACGAGCTATAGGCAAAGTCGAGTCGGGACGCACAACAACAATTCTTCCGTTATTATCGGTAGTCTTAAACATGGACTCAGCACTAATGCCGCTGGACTCCGTGGCAAATAAATCGTAATACTCGAGAGCGGGTGTAATTACGCGGTGAAACTGATGGTTTTCAAAAACCTTCTGTATCTTTTTACACACGTAATCTACAGCAGTACACTCTTTAAAAAGATAGTCCTTAGTTCCCTCAGGAGTTATCTTTAGATTTTTTTTCATAAAATTACCTCACACTTTAGCGCGCTAATATGTTAACATATTAAATTAATATTGTCAACTTTCTTCTTTTTCTTCCGAGTCTTCTTCGTTTAAATCGTGTTTTTTCTTTATAACTTTAGTTTTCATATTAGTTAAACTGGAAGATCTTACAACATTCATTTCGATTACGCGGCGAGCGTTTTCGCCCTTCATATCTATACGATTTCTTATTTTTTTACCGACAAGCGTATAGATAGCCGCGAATATAGGAGTACCGAGAATCATTCCCGGAAGTCCGAATAATCCTCCCGCGACAATTACAGAGAAAATCGACCAGAAACCGACAAGACCTACCTGAGAACCGACAATCTTGGGACCGATAAGGTTACCGTCTATCTGCTGGAATACAATAATCATAATTATAAACTCAATACAATAAGCCGGATTTACAAGTAGTAAGAGAGTAGCGCTGGGGATACCGCCGATGAACGGTCCGAAGAACGGGATAATGTTACACACCGCGACAATAACGCTGATTAAAAGAGCGTAAGGAAGTCCTCTTACAGACATATAAAGGAAAACCATAAGCCCGATAATTGTTGAATCGAGGATTTTACCGACCATAAATTTTCCGCACTTATCGTCGGAAACATCTATAATCTCGTAAATAGTCGGAAGCCATTTTGTAGGTAAAAAAGCGGCGCCGAATTTTTTGAGCTGTCTGCATAAGAAATCCTTGGAACCGAGCATATATGCGGAAAGGATGAGTGCCATAGTCCAGTTGTAGAAGAAATTAGCGGTGCTTACAGCCGCGCTGTAAACCTTTTGACTCATAGCGGGGATATTGGACAACGATTTAATAGTATCGGCAACAAGTTTATTAAAGCTATCGAGGAAACTTACGTTAAGATTAAAATGCTCATTAATCCAGCTTGTGATACCTGTAGTGATATTTTTAAAGCTTCTCACGTAGTCGGGAATATGTTTAACGAGTACGCTTACGTTTGTTGATAACTGAGGGATAATTATAGACAGGAAGAATCCCAATAATCCGAAAACAATCACGTAAGTTAAAGCTAAAGCGAGCGGCTTTTTAACTTTTTGGAACCACTTTGCCTTAATCTTTCCGAAAACCTTATTATCCAAGAACCTGAACGGAAAATTGAGAATATAAGCTATACCGAAAGCGTAGATAAAAGGCGTTAACACTCCCGCGAATATACATATCCATTTCCATATTTCATCTACGTTATCTTTCAGAAACAGCAGAAATACGGCAAACGCGATACAAATAAGTATTCCCGTTAACTTATTAAATCGTTTTTTCATAAATTACACCCTCTTATTCTATAAGATTGTTTAACAGACTATACTTAAAAAAGCGACATCTGGGCGCTATCCGGTAAATCGCCGGTAGCTCCGCACTCTTTTAAAAGCTCTATAACAGTTTTAGACGCTTTGGACTTCATCTGGAGTTCTTCTATAGACAGGAAATCTCCATTTGAACAACATTCCTCAAGCGATAAGGCTGCGGACTCGCCTACTCCCGATAACGCGCAGAAAGGCATACGAATTTTACCGTCCTCAACAGTAAAGGTATTGGCTTTAGATTTATAAATATCAATTGGGAGAATTTCTACTCCTCTTGCCATCATCTCGTTTACAATCTGGAGCATACCATATTCCGCGTTATCCTTAGCGGTAGCCTCAAAACTGAGCTGTTTAATATTTTTCATTTTTTCCTGCACGGCGTTTCTGCCCCTCATAACAGTAGCGCCGTCAAAATTATCATTACGAACCGTAAAGTAAGCCGCGTAATACTCGACGGGTTTATGAACTTTATACCAACCGAGTCTTAATGCCGCGATCATATAGGCTGCGGCGTGAGCTTTCGGGAACATATACTTAATCTTAAGACAGGATTCAACATACCACTTAGGCACGTTGTGTTCCTCAAAAGCTTTATAATGATCTTCGTTAAATAATTTAGAAGCGTTACCTTTACGAGTAATTTCCATAATTTTAAACGCCATACTCGGCTCTAAGCCTTTATGGAGGAGATATGTCATAATTGAATCTCGAGTACCTATAACTTCCGAAATGGAACAAGTTCCCTGTTTAATAAGTTCCTGGGCGTTTCCAAGCCATACGTCAGTACCGTGCGAAAGTCCGGATATTTGCAACAAGTCGGAAAAAGTCTTGGGCTGAGCTTCCAACAGCATACCTTTAACAAAGTCGGTACCGCACTCGGGAATTGAGAGAGTGCCTGTCTCAAACGATATATCCTCCGCGGTAACGCCTAAGGCCTTGGGCGACGTAAACAGCGACATTACATCAGGGTCGCTCATACTAACATCCATCACGGGAATTCCCGTGAACTCCTCAAGATAGTGGTAAATAGTAGGAACATCGTGTCCAAGTTCGTCAAGCTTAGTAATCGTGTCGTGAATAGAGTGGAAGTCAAAGTGAGTAGTAATATTATCACTCTTAACATCGTTGGCGGGATGCTGTACAGGACAGAAGTCATATATATCATGCCCCTTAGGTACAACAACCATTCCTCCGGGATGCTGACCGGTGGTACGTTTTATATCGGTACATCCGATAGCAAGCCGCTTTTCTTCAGCTTTATGAAAGCTTATCCCCTGTTCTTCCTCGTATTTTTTAACGAATCCAATAGCGGTTTTATCGGCTACAGTCGAAATTGTACCAGCTTTAAACACGTGATCTCTGCCGAACAATTCTTCAGTATATCTATGTGCTTTCGACTGGTACTCGCCGCTAAAGTTAAGATCAATATCGGGGACTTTATCTCCTTTAAAACCGAGGAAAGTCTCGAACGGTATTTCATGGCCGTCACGATCCATCGGAGTTCCGCATTCAGGACAATTCTTAGGCGGCATATCGAAGCCTGAACCATATTCACCGTGTTCAAAAAACTCACTGAGGCAGCATTTCGGGCACACATAATGAGGACACAGCGGGTTAACTTCGGAAATACCGGACATAGTAGCTACAAACGATGAACCTACACTGCCTCGAGAACCTACCAGATAGCCGTGAGCTTCGCTGTCAGCAACAAGCTTTTGAGCGGTCATATAAAGAACGGAATAACCGTATTTATTGATCGCGTCGAGCTCTTTTTTTAGTCTGGCTTCAACGAGTGGCGGCAACGGATCACCGTACTTTTTCTTAGTTCTTTCCCAGGTAATATCGTTGAGCTGTTGTTCCGCTCCTTCGATAAACGGTGGGAAATTTCCGTCGGGAATCGGCTGGAGGCTTTCGATGCTATCAGCAATTTTATTAGTGTTTTCCACTACAACCTCGTAGGCTTTTTCCTTTCCAAGATAGGAAAACTCCTCAAGCATTTCAGCCGTAGTTCTGTAGTAAAGCGGAGCCTGATTCGCGGCATCGGTATATCCCTGACCCGCCTGTAAAATCATTCTGAAATCAGCGTCGGTCGGATCCATAAAATGAACATCACAGGTAGCTACAACAGGTATATTAAGTTCCTCGCCGATTTTTACAACATGACGGTTTAAATCCTCGAGGTCTTTTTCAGACTTAAGCTGTCCGCTTCTTAAAAGGAACTCGTTATTACCTGTCGGCTGGATTTCAAGATAATCGTGATATTTAGCTATCTTGCGTATTTCCTCCTTCGGCTTTCCGCCGATAATAGCTCTCATAAGCTGACCAGCTTCACATGCCGAACCGATTAACAGACCCTCTCGGTATTGATTAAGAACCGACTTTGGAATACGAGGTTTTTTATAGAAATAGTCAAGATGGCTAAAAGAAATAAGCTTGTACAAGTTCTTTAAGCCGATCTGGTTTTTAACAAGAATAATCTGGTGGTATGTAGGCAGTTTCTTAAAATCTCCGCCCACAATTTTTGTATTTATATCTTTAACTTCATTTATATTATAGTCGGATTTTAAACGCTTACATAGCTCAACGAATATAGCCGAGAGCATACGAGCGTCGTCGGTCGCTCTATGGTGGTTAAAATCACCGAGGCGCAAATATTTAGCGACAGTATCGAGCTTACTATTTTTAATATCTTTAAGGATATTTCGACATATAACAACGGTATCAATGGAAGTGTAATTATACGGAACTCCCATATTTTCGCACGCTACTCTTATAAATCCTGTATCAAAAGGAGCGTTGTGAGCGACAAGAATTCCGCCGTCGGCAAAATCGAGAAAAGCTTTAACCGCTTCGGACTGCGACGGGGCGTCTTTTACCATCGAATCGTTAATACCGGTAAGCTCGGTAATTTTAGCGGGAATCGGCATTTCCGGATTCGCGAAAGTTGAGAACTCATCCACTACCTCGCCGTTAACTACTTTAACCGCGCCTATTTCTGTAATTTTATCTTTTTTAGCCGAAAGACCTGTTGTCTCTAAGTCGAAACATATAAAAGTTCCGTCGAGAGACTCGTTCTGTACACCAGATACAGATTCTACAAGGTCGTCAATAAAGTACGCCTCCGTACCGTATAGAATCTTTATCTTCTCTCCATCGGAATTAATTCGTTTAGCGGTATTCATAGCTTCGGGGAAAGCCTGAGCTACGCCGTGATCTGTAATAGCGATAGCGGGATGGCCCCATGAAGCCGCACGGTTTATAAGATCTTTAGCAGGAGTCATACCGTCCATCTGCGACATATTAGTATGAAGGTGAAGTTCAACCCTCTTTTTAGGAGCGTTATCGACTACCTTAACCTTTTTTGCGGTAGAAATGCTTCGAGCGTTAATTACAATTCCGCCCGCGAATTTATCGAACTCGACGTCACCGCTTACGACAATCGCGTCGCCGACTTTAACCTGTTCAACAATAGAAGTATTCTTAATAGGTCCGAACACCTTTACGGTAATTGAGCCGGTGTAATCTGTAATATCTATTGTGATGATGTTTTTATCGCCTGAGCGGGTAACCTTTTTTTCAAACGCGAAAACATCGCCCCATACACTCACTTTTCCCGAATCATAAGCTACCGCGGAAACAGGAATAATCTTACCGTTACCGGCTCGTCCATAGAGCGGTCGAACTGATTCGGGTATAATCTGCGGAGTAATAAACTTACCTTTTCTGACCTCGATTTCTTTCGTTTTAGTCTCAGCACGAGACTCAGCGTTTTGTTTAGCGCCGGTTTCTTCGGTTTCGAACATTTCAGCGATTTTTTCGAGATTCTCTCTTTGAATTTTCTTTTCGGCGTTAACCTGGAATTCTATATACTCCTTGCTATCGGCATCAACTGTAGTAACTCCGTCATAAATTACTTTAATCTCTCTGCCAAACTCTTTATACACGAGCTTAGCGAGTTCTTTATCGAATTCTATACTGTCGAGCAACGTTTTTCCGCCGTTATTAAGCGTAATAGTTAAAACATCGTTATTCAGAACAACCTCGCTGTTTTTAAAGGTACCGTTAATTCGAGGGATAGAATACTTAAGCTCGTTTACAAGCTCATTAAAATATTCCGCGCAAAATAAAGATTTATCAAAACTCGGATAAATAGTAACTTTGGATAAAGCTAAATCGGATTTGGCAATAAGCTTTTCAGCGTTATGTAAATCACTTCTGTTTACGAGTTTATCTATACTAGCGTATATTTCTACTGTTCTTAAAGCGGAATTAACTTTGATTTCGGAAATAACAGCATTATAAACGTCAGAATTTATTTTATTTTCATCTATATATCTTCCAAATACCTCAAAGAACTTACTCATTCTACATCCTTAGTTATCTTTATTAATCTCGTCAATTAAAGCGTCAACGAGTTTATCTTCACTTACTTTATAAAGTATTTCGCCTTTTTTAAATACAAGTCCCATACCGTCGCCGCCGGCAATTCCAAAGTCGGCTTCTCTCGCCTCTCCGGGGCCGTTTACTACACACCCCATTACAGCGACTTTAATATTTTTTTCACAATCACGCAGACGTTCCTGAACTTCATTAGCGAGCGAAATTAAATCAATTTTTGTTCTTCCGCAAGTAGGACATGATACGAACTGCACTCCGCCTTTTTCTATATCGAGAGACTTTAAAATATCCTTCGCGGCATAAATTTCCCTTACGGGATCGGCGGTTAAGGATACACGAATTGTATCGCCGATATTATGAAGCAGTAAGGAACCTATACCTGCCGCGGATTTTATAATACCGAGTCTTTCGGTACCCGCTTCGGTAACACCTAAATGAAGAGGATAACAACATTTCTCAGCGGCAAGTTCATACGCTTTTACCATAGTAGAAACAGTTGAACTTTTCATAGATAACACTATATCATTAAAGTCAAATTTCTCGAGTAAAGAAGCGTGATACAGCGCGCTCTCGCACAGAGCCTCAGGAGTCGGTGAACCGTATTTAGCGAGAATTTCTTTCTCCAACGAACCGCTGTTAACGCCGATTCTAATTGGGATATTTTTATTAGCACAGGCATTAGCTACCGCCTTTACCCTATCGTCGGAACCGATATTACCGGGATTAATACGGATTTTATCAATACCCGCTTCAACGGCTTCAAGCGCTAATTTATAGTCAAAATGAATATCCGCTACAATCGGAGCTTTTACCGTCTCTTTAAGCGCGGGGATTAGTTTAACCGCGTTCTTATCGGGAATAGCGGCGCGGATAATTTCGCAGCCCGCTTTTTCTAAAGCAACCGCCTGTTTAACACTGTTTTCAATATCATCGGCGGGAACATTCAGCATAGACTGTATGCTTATTTTTGCGCCTCCGCCAATTTTTACGTTACCCGCGGTAACCTGAATTTTACTAGCCATAATTAATCTCCTAAAAGCACTTAACCTCCGCTGTTAAAAGGTAGAAGCACCCATATATCTTTTACGGTTATAACCGCCATAAACGTCAGTAGTATCGCAAGTCCGATACCGTTAACAACTTGTTCAACTTTTCTCGGAATAGGTTTCTTAAAGATAAACTCTATCAGCAAGAATAGGAATCTGCCTCCGTCAAGCGCTGGAAATGGTAACATATTAAATATACCGAGATTCACGGAAATGAGCATCATCATAAATAAGATGTTATTAAAAGCGTCGAGAAAACTGCTCTCGAGTCCTTTTGAAGCAACCTGAGAAATAGCCGAAGCCGCTCCTACAGGACCTGAAATATCTTTAAAGCTGAACTGTCCTGTAACTAATCCGATTAAAGATGACCATACCATTCGAGCGACAGCTACTGTTTGTAGCCCTGTCTGCTGTAGTACGGTAACAAAGTTCTTTTCAATCGGTTTTACGAAATAATCTATAGAAACCTTTGGTTCTTTATCGTCCTTCGATTCAAGATAGGTATAGAACTGGACATCTTTTAGAATAACATTTTTACCGTTTCTTACAACTTCTATATCAGTCTGAAAACGTTGGCGGGATTTTCTTTCCTTAATTTCAGGAATTTTATAATTCTTAACGCCAACATATTTTTCCATTTTAGAATAATAATTATTCATTAATGCTTTTGCGGAAGCTTTGGCGGTAGAGTTATTAATTTTCTCAGTTCCTTCGGTCAATATGGTAATTTCTTTATCAAGTTGTTTTTTTGTGTATTTAGTCTTTTTATCGTTGTACATCTCTGCGTAAAGCTTACAGAGATTCACACAGCAATCCTGTTTATAAACGCTTAAACTCGTTCCGCTTACATCTTTGCATTTAAGAGTCGCCATAGCGAACGACATATCCTGGGAACACCAAATACTATAATCGTTAAGTTTAACGATAGTATCCCCCGACCGAAGTCCGCTGTTAGCGGAAAAAGAGTTCTGAGAAAATCCGCTTACAGTAGTCGATGAAAAAGCTGAGGACTGGAGAACTATAACAAACATCATAATTAAACCGAGAACAATGTTCATAAAAGCTCCAGCAACTATGATAATCATTCTTTTCCAAACTTTAGCGTTTGTAAAGGCGCGGGGATTTTCGCTTTCCTCATCCTCACCTTCCATAGCGCAATAACCGCCGATTGGAAACAGTCTTAAGGAATACTGAGTTTCGCCCTTTTTAAAGCCGAAAATTTTAGGACCCATACCAAGCGAAAATTCATTAACCTGAACTCCACTCTTTTTAGCAGTTAGAAAATGACCGCCCTCATGGAAAAAGATAATAAGTTCAAAAAGCAGTACACCTATTATGATTAAAGCAATTGTTGTCAAAATTTCCAATTAAAAATCAACTCCGATTAGATGTTATTAAGTACAAAACCCCTTGCTTTTTTATCCGCGTTTAATACATCCTCTACATTTTCCGCCTCTATGTTATCCTGGTTAAGCATAGCCTCCATAACCAAATCTCCTATATCGAGGAAAGAAATTTTTCTTTCCCTGAATAGTTTATTCGCAACTTCATTAGCGCCGTTAGCAGCCGCGGCGCAAAGTCCTCCCCTGTTTATAGCTTCCTTACAAGCCCTTAAACATTTAAAAGTTTCGTAATCAGGCTCGAAGAACGTGAGCTTACCGTAATCGGTGAAACTAAGCTGTTTTACCGGCGATGGGTATCGTTTAGGATAAGTTATAGCGTACTGAATAGGGATTCTCATATCGGGAACTCCCAGTTGGGCTATAACTGAATTATCCACATATTCAATCATAGAATGAATAACACTCTCGCGGTGTACCACAACGTCGATTTTATCGTAAGGCATATCGAACAGCCACGAAGCCTCAATTACCTCAAGCCCTTTATTCATCATTGTAGCGGAATCAATGGTGATTTTCGCGCCCATATCCCAGTTGGGATGATTTAGCGCTTGTTCTACCGTAACATTTTTTAACTCATCGATTTTTTTACCAAAAAACGGTCCGCCCGACGCGGTTAAGATAAGACGATTTAAAGCCTTGTCCTCTGGACAACCTTGTAAGCACTGAAAGATAGCGCTGTGTTCGCTGTCTACAGGATACAGGTTAACGCCGTTTTCTTTAACAGCTTTCATAACAAGACTTCCGCCGGCGACTAAAGTTTCTTTATTAGCGAGGGCGATATCTTTTTTAGCGTTAGCGGCACTGAGCGTTGGTTGTAAACCGACCATACCTACAACTGAATTTAAGATCAAATCGGCTTCGTTAAGCACAGCGGCTTCTATAAGGCCGTCTATACCGCACGACGCCTTAGTATTAGTATCCGCAATTTTTTCTTTAAATTCAGAATATTTACTTTCGTCAAAAACAACCGCAAGAGCAGGCTTGTATTTTCTAACCTGCTCTTCAAGTTTATCAATATTTGTATTCGCTGTTAAAGCGCATACGTTTAATCCTAAATTATCCGCGACATCTAAAGCCTGAGTTCCTATAGAACCTGTAGAGCCGAGAATGGATATATTTTTAACCATAGTTCACCTATATTGTAAAGATCTCAAAATACTTACCGATAAAAAATACGATCGGCGCGGCAAAAACAACACTGTCGAATCTGTCTAAAAAACCGCCGTGTCCGGGGAAAATTGAGCCGTAGTCTTTAATTTTACATGAACGCTTAATTAGAGAGAATGATAAATCCCCAAGCACAGAAATTACACTTATCAGAAGTCCGATAAAGAACACAATTAAATAATTAAAATGTGCGTTAGAATAAATAAAGTTATAAATAAATACTACAACAAAAGCGCTCACAGTACCCGCTACTATTCCACCGAGAAATCCCTCAACGGTTTTATTAGGACTAACCCCCGGGCATAGTTTATGTTTACCTAAAAAC
>JAHKZS010000107.1 GCA_020626545.1 bacterium | reverse complement strand
GGCGACGGCACAAGCAAGCTTGTCCCCGCTGAAGAAAACCCGCTCAACGCTCTTATCACAAGGGTTTCCGACGGTAACAAGTTCGATATCAAAGGCCAGTACTACGCGGGTACACTTCTCGGCGTTCAGAAGAAAAATAAGGCTTCCGTAAACGCTGCCACGACATCTGATAAGGGTGCTCAGGAAGCTGAAGAAGGTGACGATATCCGTTTCGTAGCTGTTCTTGCTACAGATCTTATCACTGATCCCACAGTAACAGATTACGGATTCGTACTCGCTAAAGCTAACCGAAAGACTAAGTATAGCGACGTTAACTTCGATAACCTCAAGGCTCACTGGGGCAACGGCGAAAAGACAATCTCCGCTAAGGATACTTATAACAACATCTGCGGAAATGAAGCTTACGGCGATCCGAAAGATCCTACTACAGATTACAAGTACATCACTTGCGCTGTAAACGGTATGTCCAAACAGGATATGGTAGTAGCACGCTTCTATGTTGTAAAAGGCGGAAAAACATATTACGCTAAGTACGCGGGTCACAACTATAAGTACACAGGTTGTATGACAAAGGCAGACCTCGCGGCTGTAAAAGATTAAGGGAGGAGATAAAAATGAAAGAATTATACAAGTCTCCTGTAATTACAGTAGAGGATTTAACTAAGACAGACGTGCTCTGTTTATCCACAGAGACGTCCCACGTGAGTGGTAAGGTTTTGTCAAGTGTGAGGAAGGTTGATAATATTAACCAGCTCGCTCGTACAATCGGCGATATGTCCGGATTACTGTAATTCCTTAGGAATAAATAATCTAACCCCTCCGCGAAAGCGGAGGGGTTTTGTTGTCTTTTTGAGCTAAAGTCGAAATATGGGCTGTCACACGCTTTGCGCGACAGCCCTTTAAACTTAAAACTCTTTATAAAGCACGTCCTTAATAATGAACTTCGGTCTGTGTTTACTTTCGAGGTAAATTTTTCCGATATACTCGCCGACTATACCGAGCATTAAAAGCTGCATTCCGCCTAAGCCCCATAGCGATATGCTGAGGCTCGCCCAACCGCTGACGGTGTTCCCGAGTATAAACTGAACTATACAGTAAATCAGTATTATCATAGCGACTATAAACGCGATAATTCCGAGTACAAGCGATATTCTAAGCGGTTTTACCGAGAATGAAGTAATTCCGTCGAAAGCGAACGCGAGCATTTTTTTGAGCGGATATTTTGATTCGCCCGCGAGGCGCTCGTTACGCTTGTATTCGACTACCGCGCTAGGATAGCCGATCTGCGGGACGATTCCTCTTAGGAATACGTTAACCTCGCCGAACTCGAAAAGTCCCTCTAACGCGCGCTTGCTCATTAATCTGTAGTCCGCGTGGTTATCGACTATATCTACCCCGAGGAACTTCATAAATTTGTAGAATCCTTGGGCTGTATTACGCTTAAATCCCGTATCGGTATCGCGGTTATTTCTTACGCCGTATACAATATCGTTGCCCTCGTAGTATTTGTCTACGAATTTCGGAATGGCGTTTATGTCGTCCTGTAAATCCGCGTCTAAGGAAATTACCATATCGGCGTACTGTTTAGCCACGGAAAGTCCCGCCAAAAGCGCGTTCTGGTGGCCTCTGTTTCTCGAGAGGTTAATTCCGACGAACATATCAATATTCGCGTGGTACTTTTCGATAAGCTTCCAGGTATTGTCCTTACTTCCGTCGTTGACGAAAGCAATCTTGCTTTCGGGAGCGATTTTCTTGTTGATAATCATATCCGCCATAATTTTGTACAGGCGTTTAGATGTTTCGGGGAGAACTTCCTCCTCGTTGTAGCACGGAACTACGAGCCATAGCTTGTCCATATTCTACACCTTCCTTTTTATATTATCTGATTTTTTTCTTGAATTGGTATCCGCATTTAGGACAGCGGATAGTGTGTTCGCCCTTGACGTTCTTAACCCTGAGCTGAGCTTTGCACGCAGGGCATTTATAGTAACGGTGAGTTCTGCCGTCCTTAAACTTTTTGTAGGTCAGCTTGAAGAAATCTCGAACCTTAGTATATACGGGCTTATAGACGTTGTTTTCCTTTTCACGCTGATAGCAGTTTCTCGAAAGTATACGGAATATACATACGATAAAAAATATAAATCCGATAATTGATACAATCATCCTCGGCCAAAACGAGAATATAAACCTCGATACAAGATTTAATATAATCGATAAAACTAAAAGCGTTCCGTTTAGTTCGTCGAAACCGTATCTTCCTCGGAAAAATTCCTGTAATTTATATAGAAAGTTTTGCATTATATCATCTCCGAATTTATTACCATATTATCACTTATCCGAATAATTTACAATGTACAAAACCTCTACTTTGAATTAAATATATCCAGCCGCTCCATCGTGAGCAGTCCGAACCTCTCGAATGCGCTCTCGGACGAGGAGCTGTTATACACGCGCTCGCTGTCGGTATCCTTAGCTAAACCCATCGCCGAAAAAGCGCCTATCTGTATAATTACCGCTATTATTATGACGACTATTTTAGCGGGAATCCTTAGCTTTCTAAACCCGAAAATCTTATGTCCGAATATTAGGTTTATAAAAAACGGAACCGCTATCGCTATTGCGTAGATGTATTTATCCGCAATCGCGTTTATAAACTGCTCGGGAGAAAAAACTCTCGCCGTCGAAAACGTTAAAAACCTTCCGAAAATATCGTGATAACCGAGCTCTATTAGATAAAAAGCCGTTAATATAAACGTAAATATATTGCATAATACGCGGTTAAATGTGTTGCCGAAAAGCGTGCAGATTAATGTAAAAACCGAAGCTATCGGAATGGTGAATCCCGTCGTGTAAAGAAAGCTTACCGCGGAAAATCCTAACCCGCACGAAAGTCTTAATATAAGCTCTAAAAGCAGTAAAAGTACCGGAAAGTAAATTATAGTGAGAAAGTTATTACCCGTAACGCGTTTAACCTTAATCGGCTTGTCCGCTATACCGAATCCGTCGCCGTAATCGGGACTCGACCGCATAACCGGTTCGGGCTTCATAGGCTCGGGTTTTCTTGGACGAGGAGTTCTCGGCTTAGGAGTTCCGGGTTCGGGATTTTTAGGCTCGGGAGTTTTTAGCTCGGGAGCTTTTTCGCCCGCGGGCTTGGTTTTACCCGAAAAAACATCGTAATCGGGGAACTGGTCGAATAAGTCGTTAATATTAGCCATACTTACCTTTCTAATAACAATTCTGCTGTTTATAATTCTAATACACAATTATAATATTATCAAGTATAGTTACATAATTGTATTTTCTTAAATGCAAAAAAGCCGATTCAGACTGACTGAATCGGCTTTAAAACGGTAGTTTTACTCGTCCGCCGCCTGATTTTCCTCGGCGGCTGTGGTAGTTTCCTGGGTTTCTTCTTCTTCGTCCTTGAAAAGTCCGAAATTATACGGAACATCGCTGTCGTTGTGGATAGTTTCGTAAATCTCGTCCATAGTAATTATCCCGTCGTCGAGAGCTTCCTCTAGGGTTAAGATTTTACCGTCGGTAACGATAAATAATCCGAGGTCGTACGGCTTCTGGGTTTTGTGGATGTAGAATGTGTAGTCGTCGATAGTCTTTTCTGCGGATTTTTTCTTGTAACTCGAAGCTATGTTGAAGTAGAGCGTGTAGTTCTCGGCGGACTTTATCTCCGCGAGCGTAAATACATCCCTGCCGTCGAAAAAGTTCATAAATAAATTTGAGGTTGAGTTGTTCTGCGAAACACTAACGGGTATTTTCTTTTCGTCGTAGTCCACGATTTTTTCTATAACATCCGAAAAATCCTCGAAAATACCTTTCTCGTAAGCTTCCGCGAGAGTGTAGCTGTGTTCCTCGTTACTGGCGTAAAAACCGAGTCCGTACGGCGACTGCTGTTTGTTGCTGTGGAAGGTGTATCCGCCGATAACGTAGTCGCATTTGTAGTATGATTTGTTGTTATTACCCGCGTAAACGATGTGATAACCGTCGATTTTACCGAGGTCATAAAGCCACGTCGCGTTAAATCCCTTATTGGTCAGGCGCTTGATATAGCGCTGTATTCTTTCGGCATAAGTCTCTTTATGAACGGTTTTCTGCTTCTTTGGAGCTGATTTCTTCTTTTCGGGGATTGTAGGTTTGACGGTTGTGGGTTCGGTAACTTTTACCGTTTCGATGGTGGTTTCTTCCTGAACAGGAGCGAATAGTCCGCCGTTCTGGTTAGCTACCGCCGCTACTGTACCTATCAGCGCTAACGCCGCGATAGCCGCTACCGCGAGAAGCCTTGACGGTTTTAGCGACAGGATTAAAGGCTTTTTCTTTTTGGGAGTTTGATTTAAAACATTTTGTCTGATTTTCTCTAAATCAGGCATATTTTTATCGGAAACTGATTTCAGTAAGTCTTTTTCTTTCATATATTATCACCCTTTTCTCTGTAAAACTGTCGGATTTCGTTGATAGTGCGGTAGAGTTTGTTCTTAATTCCGGATTCCTTAGAGTCTAAAAGCTTTGCGATTTCGCTTATAGAAAGTTCCAGCGAAAATCTCATAAAAAAGATTTGCTGAATATCCTGAGGTTTTTCGCTTAGGAAATTGTGAATCTCCTCGATAAGCTCGTTTGTACAAATACTATCGTCGATATCCATCTCATCGGGCTGTAAATCCAAGTTAATCTCGCCGTTTTCGTTAGTAAATACCGAAATCGGAATGGCGGAATTTGGATTTTGACGGCTATAGTGTTTATAGACTTTTTTCTTTGCGATATTAATCACGAATGCTTCTTCGTTCTCAATAAAATCAGTTCCCTTACTGCATAGCACGGAATAAACTTCCATGTAGGTTTCCTGAAGTATATCTCCTACGTCGTCAATACTACCGCATTTTGATGTAATAAATCTCAGCGCGGCAGTGGTTGTAGAATCGTATATTTTATTGAAAACGGCAGCGGCGTCCTTAACGCGTTTACCCATTTTCATCTCTCCTCACTATAGTAGTGTCGAAAAAAAAGAAAAAAGTTTCAAAAAATTCAAAAAATTTTAAAATGTCTAAAATTTGTCACAAAGCAGGCGGCTTTTAGGGTGGATTTGGTATTTCGATATCGGTTTAGGCTTGTTAAAACATAAAAACGGGTTTAATCTTTACTGCGTTCCAGCCCAAACCAGTCGTACGTCTCGCGCTAAGAGCGCACTCGCCGTACTCCTTATTTTGCGCAGCGCTTTTGCTCCCTTTATCCGCCACTGGCGGCGGTCGCAACG
>JAHKZS010000106.1 GCA_020626545.1 bacterium | reverse complement strand
TTCGCCTTTAAGCGTAGGTTTTTTTACCTTTAGTTTTTCGGTATTATTTAAAGCGAGTTTTTCGAGTTCTTTTCCGCATGGAAAACTCAAACCCAGCATAACACCTACCCTGTCTATAGCCTGTCCCGCGTTTAAATCGAGTGTATTCGCTATAATATCGAGCTTAAATCCGAAGTCCTTAGGCTTAGCTAAAACAGCTTCGGTAGTTCCGCCGCTCACGTGAAAAGCGATAAAATCCTTATCGAACAATTCGTCAGCCTTACTACTGTATATAGCGGCGGCAATATGCCCTTCCTGATGTGAAAACTCAAAAAGAGGTATATTTAACGTCGAACTGATTACGCGCGCCGTATTAGCTCCTACGTTAAAACAAGGCATATAGGAATTTTCTACCGGTCTCGGCTTAACGGAAGCGCCGACAGCTAAAATATCGAACGGGTTAATATTCTTTACGAGTTCGGAATACAAGCTGTGAAGCTGAGATGTGTGATGAAATACAGCGTCTGACTGTCTTAGTCCGATTTCTCCCTGCTTTACAGGCAAAAGCTTTTTATTCTGAACAACCTTTTTATTCTCGTCGATAAGAGCAACAGAAGTCGTGTAGTTACTTGTATCGATTCCTAAATAATACTTCATTCCCTCGATATAGCTCCGAGCACGCCGTTAACGAATTTGCTTTCGTCAATTGTGTACTTTTTAGCGAGTTCAACAGCTTCGTTAATAGCGACGCTGTCGGGAATATCGTCGTTATATTTCATCTCGTAAACCGCGAGTCTTAATATCGCAAGGCTCGGTTTAGAGATTCTCTTTATAGACCAGCCTTTTTTAAGGTGAGCGGAAATACACTCGTCGATAGTTTCCGTATTTTCGTATACACCGTTTGCGAGCTCTTTAGCGTAACTGTCAAAAGCGATTTCACGAGATTCCTCGGCGTTTTCAATAATAACGTCGATACTTTCCTCGTTAAAAATTTTCTCAAATATTAAAATAAAACCCTGTTCTCTTGCTTTAAAGCGAGATATTTTATTATCCATAACAACCCAACTTTACACAAAGATACATATTAATTATATCATACAAAGGATAAAAAGCAAGGCTCAAAACAAAGTTTTGAGCCTTTAGTATTAATCAAATGTTTTACCGCGTTTAGCGAAGTATTGATCGGGAGTTTCTGTCCTGTAAAGTTCGGGGACAAATGAGTAAACATACTTATCGTAGCTTACAAGATTACCCTCAGCGTCTTTTCTGTCAGGTTTGCCCTCGTTTTTCCAGATATAAGCGGCGTATTTAAACAATTCATCGTCGATATAAAAACCGATTTTTTCACGTAAATACTTCTCAGTCGCTTTTAGGTAGGGATTCATAAGCTTTTTGAGTTTAGCTAAATCCTCTTTCTCGTAAGCTTCTTTTAAAGCCTCACGTTTACTTCTGAGCTTATACCATAAGTCGATTCTCTCAACGCTTCTTCTCGCCATCATAAACGTATGCCATGTTTTATTAACGGCGGGATTGTGAACCTGTCCCATCCAGTAGTTATACTTTAGCTTATTATCAGTAATCTCGTCGAGAGTAACCTTATCGTCCTTTGTATATTCCAAATACTCGGAATACGGAATTTCGAGGTCATAAATAAAGGTTGAGCGGTCGGAAGTCGGTAAATCATCCTCGAGCTTTGCTGCCCAATCCAAGCCGTATAAAGCTTCTAAATACTTATCTTTTTCCTTATAGACGTTTAATTCTGTATTCTCAAAGTCAACCTTTTCAATATTAGTATAAAGGTCAGCGGGAAGCTTTATAACATTACTTTTTTCGTCAGCGTACGCTAAACATTTCTCCGGCTTAGTATCTTCGGTAAGCTTATCCTCGGGAATGTATCGAAGTGTAGTATACGGCTTAGTTGCCTTTAAATTAGCGTCGATAACGTACTTAACCATTTCTTCCTTAGTCATTTTATTACGTTTAAGGTATCCGTAATGAATGTAGTTAGCGTTATCGAGCTTAATTTTACGCATATAGTGAGCTTTAAACCGTCTAAGATGAGTAACACGGGTTATAAGCTTACTCGTGATTAATTTAAAAGCGTATTCTTCTTGATGGAAATTCATAAGCTGGACGTAGCGCTCAATTCCTCTAACCTCGTCAGAGGGTT